>DOKO01000074.1 GCA_003510825.1 Stenotrophomonas sp. | reverse complement strand
GCGGCCATGCCCCGGCATGGCCCGGGCGGCGCTCCGCAAGGGCGCCGCTGATGACCTGACCGACCCGCGCGCCCGCGCGGGCCGGTCCTTGTCCCAAGGCGCGGGCGAGGAGTATCGCCATGTCGCTGAAAATCAACGAGCTCTGCGTCAACTGTGACGTCTGCGAGCCGGCCTGCCCGAACCAGGCCATTTCGATGGGTGAAACCATCTACCTGATCGACCCTGCGCGCTGCACCGAATGCGTGGGTCACTTCGACGAGCCACAGTGCGTGGTCGTCTGCCCGGTCGAATGCATCGACCCGGACCCGGAGATCGTGGAAACGGAAGTCCAGCTGCTGGCCAAGTTGCGCCGACTGCAGCACGATCACCCCGAACTCTACGCGGAGCCCCCATCCGAATGAAGACGCTGATCGTCCGCCCCCTGCTGCTGCTCAGCCTGGTGCTGAGCCCGCTGGCCTGGGCCGAAACCACCGCCCATGCCGAGCGCCCTGATGGCGCGGCCATCGCCAGTGGTCATGCGCTGGCCACCCAGGCCGGCATCGACATCCTGGCGCAGGGCGGCAACGCCTTCGACGCCGCGGTGGCGGTGTCCTCCACCCTGGCCGTGGTCGAGCCGATCAGCTCGGGCCTGGGCGGCGGCGGCTTCTTCCTGCTGCACGATGCAGCCACCGGCAAGGACATCATGCTGGATGCGCGCGAGACCGCCCCCGCGGCCGCGACCCCGCAGGCCTTCCTGGACAAGCAGGGCAACCTGGACCGCGACCGCTCGGTCAACGGCCCGTGGTCGGCCGGTATCCCGGGCCTGCCCGCTGCGCTGGTGGAACTGTCGGCCAAGCACGGCAAGCTGCCGCTGTCGGCTTCGCTGCAGCCGGCCATCCGCATCGCCCGCGAAGGTTTCCCGGTCTATGACCGCATGGCCAAGGGCTACGCCTCGCGCCGCGAGGTGATGGAACGTTTCCCCGGCACGCGCGAGGTCTACCTGCGCAACGGAAAGCCGATCGCCACCGGCGATCTGTTCAAGCAGCCTGAGCTGGCCCAGACCCTGGAGCGCCTGGCGGCCGGCGGTCGCGATGGCTTCTACAAGGGCCAGACCGGCAAGCTGCTGCTGGAAGGCGTGAAGCAGGCCGGTGGCAAGTGGACGGCCGATGAGCTGGCCGGCTACCAGGTCAAGCTGCGCGAGCCGATCGTGTTCGACTACAACGGCTGGAAGATCACCACCGCGCCGCCGCCGTCGTCCGGTGGCATCGCCCTGGCCAGCATGCTGCAGATCCTGGAAGGCTGGGACATCAAGCAGATGGACGCGGCCCACCGTACCCATCTGGTGGTGGAAGCGATGCGTCGCGCCTACCGTGACCGCACCTTCTTCCTCGGCGATCCGGACTTCGTGCAGATCCCGCAGAAGGTGCTGACCAGCAAGGATTACGCACAGGGCCTGCGGGCCACGATCCACCCGGACAAGGCCACCCCCAGCGACCTGCTGTCGGGCAACCCGACCCCGCTGGAAGATGACGAGACCACCCATTTCTCGATCATCGACCGCGATGGCAACCGCGTCGGCGCCACCCAGACCGTCAACCTGCTGTATGGCTCGGGGCTGATTCCCAAGGGCACCGGCGTGCTGCTGAACAACGAGATGGACGACTTCGCGCTGAAGCCGGGCACCCCCAACGCCTTCGGCGTGATGGGTTACGCGGCCAATGCACCGAAGCCGGGCAAGCGCATGCTCAGCTCGATGACGCCGACCTTCATGGAGAACGCCGACAAGGTAGTGGTGCTGGGCACCCCGGGCGGCAGCCGCATCATCACCATGGTGCTGCTGGGCATCCTTGGCTATGACGCCGGCCTGGATGCGCAGCAGGTGGCTGCGTTGCCGCGCTACCACCACCAGTGGCTGCCCGACCTGATCGAGGCCGAGAGCGATGCCTTCGACGCGGAGACGGTGAAGCAGCTGCAGGCGATGGGCCACAAGATCGACCTGCCGGGCGACGTCGCCGCCGGCGGCCGCGGCTCCAGCCACGTGTGGGGCAACCTGCAGACGGTGGAGTGGGACCGCAAGGCCAACAAGCTCTACGGCGGCAGCGATCCGCGCAACCCGGTGGGCAGCGCCCAGGTCGTGCCGGCGCATTGATGCGGCGGTAGCGCCGGGCCATGCCCGGCGAAATGAAAATCACCGAACCCCGCCACCCGGCGGGGTTCTGCGTTTTCCGCCCCGCAGTTCCGGCTAGCGATTATTTAACGGGGGGGCCTCGATAATTGCCGCATGAAACTATGGTCGATTCGTGGGAACTCGCAACGCCTGGATGGCGGTGCGATGTTCGGCAACGCGCCGCGTGCGGTGTGGGAAAAGTGGGCGGCTCCGGACGAGCTCAATCGCATCGAGCTGGCTTGCCGTGCGCTGCTGGCCAGCCCGCTGGATGGCAAGACCGTGCTGTTCGAGACCGGCATCGGTGCGTTCTTCGACCCGCGCATGCGTGACCGCTACGGCGTGCAGGAAAGCCAGCACGTGCTGATCGATTCGCTGCGCGAGGCGGGTTTCGAACACGAGGACATCGACGTGGTGGTGCTCAGCCACCTGCATTTCGACCATGCCGGCGGCCTGCTGGCGGCATGGAGCGAAGGCCGCTCGCCGGAACTGCTGTTCCCCAATGCGACCTTCGTGGTCGGTGCGCAGCACTGGCAGCGGGCGTTGCAGCCGCATCCGCGCGACCGCGCCAGCTTCATTCCCGAGCTGCCGGGCCTGCTGCAGGCCACCGGCCGCCTGGAAGTGGTGGAGGGCGAGTACTCCAAGGTGCTGGGCAGCAGCGTGCGCTTCAGCTACAGCGACGGCCATACGCCGGGCCTGATGCTGGCCGAGATCGTCGGCCACGCACATGCCGGCGAGGATGCGCACGGCGGCGTGGTGTTCTGCGCGGACCTGATCCCGGGGCGCTCGTGGGTGCACGTGCCGATCACCATGGGCTACGACCGCAATGCGGAGTTGTTGATCGACGAGAAGCGGCGCTTCCTGGAAGACAAGCTTGCGCGCAACGTGCATCTGTTCTTCACCCATGACCCGCAGGTGGCACTGGCGCAGCTGGGGCGGGATGAGAAGGGGCGTTTCGTGACCCTGCATGAGCAGGGGGAGCTGAAGGCGCGGGCGTTGGGCTGAGGGGTGTTCGTTCGGCAGGGCTTGCAGCCCTGCACCTGCAGAAGCCGAAGCCGAAGCCGAAGCAAGATCAAGAGCGGCATTCCGTGGGATGGCGGGGCGGGGTCGGATCCCGTTGCTGTGCAACGGGCTCTGACCCCATTGGGGAGAAGTCGATGGACTTTCTTACGAGGCCTTCAGGCAGCTGCTCATGAAGGTCTTGCGGGCGTCGCCGGCGAGCTTTTTGGTCGCGGCATCGGCGTTGCACTGCTTCATGCGCTCCTGCGGGGTGGCGGCCTTGGTGTCGGTGGCGTGGCCGCTCAGGCAGGCGCTCTGCGCGGTTTTGTAGGCGTCGCCCTTCAGCCCTTTGTTCTTGGCCGAGCAGTCGGCCATGCGCTGCTGTTGCGGGGTAGCGGCGGTGGCGGCCAGGGGCAGGCCGATGAGCAGGGCGGCGGCCAGCAGGAACGAGGCTTTCATGGCATCTCCAGGGCGTGCGGTGCGGGTGCGCGGAGCATTCGCCTGCTGGCTGGAAAACGACGTGAAGATTCGCGATCGTCCCTGGTAAAGCTTGCCTGGGGATAGCGATCGGCGTATCGGTGGGCATCCATTCCGACGCACTGGAGCACGTCCATGACATCCGCTGCCGACCCTCATCCGGAGACCGATCTGGTCATCAGCCGCGTATTGGCCGCGCCGCGGGCGGCGTTATGGCGGGCCTGGACGGAGCCTGAGCTGCTGCGGCAGTGGTGGTGCCCGCGGCCGTGGACCACCGAGGTGCGCGCGTTCGAGCTGCGCCCGGGTGGGGCATTCCATACCTTCATGCAGGGCCCGGAGGGCGGCACCAGCGATAACCCGGGGTGCTTCGTCGAGATCGTGCCGCAGCAGCGCCTGGTGTTCACCTCGATGCTGGGCGGCGGCTGGCGGCCGCAGAGCCCGTGGTTGGGCTTCACCGCGGCCATCACCTTCGCCGACGAAGGGCAGGGCTGCCGCTACACCGCGCAGGTCATGCATCCGGACAAGACAGTCCGTGACCAACACGAGCAGATGGGGTTTTTCGATGGTTGGAACATGGCCATCGACCAGCTGCAGGCGCTGGCGGCCGGGCTGTAGCTTGGCGGGGGTCGGAGCCCTTTCTGCGAAAGGGATCCGACCCCGGGGTCAGATCCCTTGAACCGGATCACACCACGCGGGTACCGAAAATGCGGTCGCCTGCATCGCCCAGGCCCGGCAGGATGTAGCCCTTGTCGTTGAGCTGGGCATCGATGGCCGCGGTGTAGATCTCCACGTCCGGGTGCGCGGCCTTGACCGCGTCGATGCCTTCCGGCGCGGCGACCAGGAAGATGCCCTTGATGCGGCGCGCGCCCGCACGCTTGAGCATGTCGATGGTGGCGATCAGGGTGCCGCCGGTGGCCAGCATCGGGTCCAGGATCAGCGCATCGCGCTCTTCCAGGCGACCGGTCAGGCGCTCGAAATAAGGCACCGGCTGCAGGGTTTCCTCATCGCGCTGCAGGCCGACCACGCTCACGCGCGCGGCCGGGATCAGCGACAGCACGCCGCTGAGCATGCCCAGGCCGGCACGCAGGATCGGCACCACGGTGATCTTGGCGCCAGCGATGCGCTGCACGGTCACCGGGCCGGCCCAGCCGGGGAGGGTGTGCGGTTCGGTTTCCAGGTCGGCGGTGGCCTCATAGGCCAGCAGCGTGCCCAGTTCGTTGGCCAGCTCGCGGAAATCCTTGGTGCTGAGCGCAGCGTTGCGCATCAGGCCGATCTTGTGCTGCACCAGCGGGTGGCGCACTTCGACGATCTTCATGGTCGGGAATGGGGTCTGTAGAGAGGCCTCCATTTTGCCGGATCGGCGCTGCGAAGCCCACGCCGGATGCAATGAATGTGCTGAACGGTGTCACCGCCGTGCAACTTTGCGGACATACCTTGCAGACCCATTCTTCACAGGTATGGGGCTCCACCGTGCACATCAAGACTCCGCTGGCCATGGCCATCACCGTGACCCTGGCGCTGGGGGCCGCAGCACCGCTGCAGGCCGCCGGGCAGCAGGCCTTGGCCGCCACCGGCGTGGTTGCCGCCGATGCGGTCGATCTGGACCGCATCGAAGTGCGCGCCCAGCTCGAATCGCAGGTCCGCGCGGTTGATCTGAAGCGCAGCAGCGACGCCATCGAAGACGCAGTGTCCTCCGATGCCCTGGGCCAGTACCCGGACAAGAACGTGGCCGAGTCGCTGCAGCGCCTGCCGGGCATCAGCGTGACCCGCGACCAGGGCGAAGGCCGCTTCGTGGTCATCCGTGGCCTGGATGCCAACCTCAACAGCGTCAGCATCGATGGCATCGCCGTGGGTACCCCGGAAGATTCCAGCCGCGCCGCGCCGCTGGACGTCATTCCCTCCGATTCGACCGAACGCCTGCGCGTGGTCAAGTCGCCGACCCCGGACATGCCGGGTGACGCCATCGGTGGCGCGGTGCTGGTCGAATCGGCCTCGGCCTTCGACCGCGACGGCCGCAGCCTGCGCGGCAAGATCGAAGCCAGCCACCAGCAGCTGTCCGGCGAGACCAGCCCCAAGGCCTCGTTCAACTACAGCGAAGTGTTCGCCGACACCTTTGGCATCGCGCTGGGCGTGAACTACCAGAACCGCAAGTTCGAGTCGGACAACACCGAAGTCGAGTACGACAATCTCGACGGTGACATCGATCCGCAGGACGTGAAGCCCGGTGACGTCACTGCGATCAATCTGCAGAACCGCAAGTACGAGATCGAGCGCAAGCGCATCGGTGCCAACCTCAACATGGACTGGCGCCCGAACGAGGACAGCAAGTACTACCTGCGCACCCTGTACAGCCAGTTCGACGACGCCGAAACCCGCCAGCGCGTGATCTACAACTTCGATGACGCCGACATGGTGGCCACCGGCACCGACCAGTACCGCCTGGACGACCTGCCGGCCGATGCGATCCAGAAGCGCATGCGCTACCGCACCAAGAAGGAAAACACCTTTGCTGCCAGCCTGGGCGGCGAGAACAAGCTGACCAACGCGGTGGTGGACTACAAGATCGGCTACACCCGCACCGAAGAGCGCGTCAACGACGAGATGGAAGCGCGCTTCGAGCTGGACGCCGACGACATGTCCGGCACCCTGGACCAGCGCAGCCGCCTGCCGACCTATACGCTCAGCAGCAACGACTGGATGGACAACGCGAACTACGCGTTCGACCGCTTCGTGATCTCGCCCAAGCAGGTCAACGACGAAGAACGCAGCGCGCAGGTCAACGTGCGTTTCGACGGCGACAACAGCAGCATCAAGTTCGGCCTGCTCGGTCGCTGGCGCGACCGTGATGTCAACGTGGACGAGAGCGAACTGCGCCGCGGCCCGGACATCGACCTGGCCAGCTGGACGGCCGCTGATCCGGAACACCGCCACGGTGTGATGGGGCAGGGCATGAGCTCGGCGGCCATGCGCGCCTACTGGGCACAGAACGGCAGCCGCTACACCGCGCGTCCGCAGGACGTGGCCGGCAACGCCGCGACCTCGCTGGAAGAGGATTACACCGCCAGCGAAGACATCTTCGCCAGCTACGCGATGGGCACCTGGGACATCGGCGCGCTGCGCATCATCGGCGGCGTGCGCGTGGAGAACACCCGCTTCAAGGCCACCGGCAACAGCGTCGAGCTGGACGACGATGACGGCTACACCGTCAGCCCGGTGGAGGCCAACCGCAGCTACACCAACGTGCTGCCGGGCCTGCACCTGCGCTACGACGCGGCCGACGACTGGGTGCTGCGTGCCTCGGCCAACAAGACGGTCTCGCGTCCGTCCTTCGGTGACATCTCGCCGCGCCGCGCGCTGAACGCCGGGGACGAAGAGCTGCGCCTGGGCAATCCGCAGCTGGATCCCTACGAGTCGAAGAACATCGACCTGTCGATCGAGAAGTACATCGGCACCACCGGCATCGTCTCGCTGGGCCTGTTCCACAAGTCCATCGATGGCTACATCGTGGAGACCGTGAGCCAGAATGATCCGGCTTACGACGGCCTCGACGTGACCCGTCCGATCAACGGCCGCAAAGCCACCGTGCGCGGCGCCGAGTTCAACTGGCAGCAGCAGCTGGCGTTCCTGCCGGGCGCACTGGACGGCCTGCTGGTCGGTGCCAGCGGCACCTGGCTGGATACCAAATTCGACGCGGGCATCGCTGACCGCGAAGGCGAGGAGTTCATGCTGCCGCGTGCCTCCAAGCACGTGTACAGCGCGCACATCGGCTATGAGAAGTACGGCCTGAGCACCCGCCTGGCCGCGGTCTACCGCAGCGAGTACCTGGACACCGTCGGTGCCGGCCGCGCGTTCGACATCTACGTCGCACCCAACACCCAGCTCGACTTCTCGCTGGACTACAAGTTCACCCCGCGCATCAGCATGTACTTCGAAGCGCAGAACCTGCTCGACAAGCCGCTGGAGCTGTACCAGGGCACCCGCTCGCGCACCCTGCAGATGGAAGAGTACGGCCGCACCTACGCTGTCGGCCTGAAGGTGGCCCTGT
>DOKO01000357.1 GCA_003510825.1 Stenotrophomonas sp. | reverse complement strand
CATGGCCCGGCGCTACCGATCGGACGGTACGACCCATCGGACGGCGCTACCGATCGGATGCTGCGGTCCATTGGCGTTGTCCCCTGCTGCGGACAAGGGAGTATCGTTGGCACAGCCGCCAGCCCCGGGAAGCGACCCGCTGCCAGCCGCCGCTTCCCTTTCCCCAACAGAAGTAGTGCGGAGTCGATGCAATGAGCAAAGCTGCAAGCAAGGGTGGAACCGCGAAGTTCCGTATCGAACACGACAGCATGGGCGAGCTGCAGGTGCCCGCTGACGCCCTGTGGGGCGCGCAGACCCAGCGCGCCGTCGAGAATTTCCCGGTGTCGGGCCAGCGCATGCCGCGCGGCTTCATCCGTGCCCTGGGCCTGGTGAAGGGCGCCGCCGCCGGCGTCAACGCCGAGCTGGGCCACCTGCCCAAGGTCGTCGCCAAGGCCATCCAGGTGGCCGCCGCCGAAGTGTCGGCAGGCGACTGGGACGCGCATTTCCCGATCGACGTCTACCAGACCGGCTCGGGCACCTCGTCGAACATGAACGCCAACGAGGTCATTGCCACCCTGGCCAACCGTGCCGGCAAGGCGGGCAAGACCGCGGTGCATCCCAACGACCACGTCAACCAGGGTCAGAGCTCCAATGACGTGATCCCGACCGCGCTGCGCGTGTCGGCCGTGCTGGCCGTGCACGAGCAGCTGCTGCCGGCGCTGGTGCACCTGCGCAGGACCCTGGACAAGAAGGGTCGCAGCCTGCGCAAGGTGGTCAAGACCGGCCGCACCCACCTGATGGATGCGATGCCGCTGACCTTCGAGCAGGAGTTCGGTGCGTGGTCGGCGCAGCTGGCCTCGGCGCAGGAGCGCATCGAGGACAGCCTCAAGCGCGTGCGCCGCCTGCCGCTGGGCGGCACCGCCATCGGCACCGGCATCAATGCCGACCCGCGCTTCGGCGCCCAAGTGGCCAAGGCCCTCAAGCAGCAGACCGGCTTCAAGTTCGACAGTGCCGACAACAAGTTCGAAGGCCTGGCATCGCAGGACGATGCCGTGGAACTGTCCGGCCAGCTCAATGCGCTGGCGGTGGCCCTGATCAAGATCGCCAACGACCTGCGCTGGATGAATGCCGGTCCGCTGGCCGGGCTGGGCGAGATTGAGCTGCCGGCCCTGCAGCCGGGCAGCTCGATCATGCCGGGCAAGGTCAACCCGGTCATTCCCGAGGCGACCGTGATGGCCTGCGCGCAGGTGATCGGCCACCACACCGCGATCACCGTGGCCGGGCAGACCGGCAATTTCCAGCTCAACGTGACCCTGCCGCTGATCGCGGTGAACCTGCTCGATGGCATCGGCCTGCTGGCCAACGTGTCCACCCTGCTGGCCGACAGCGCGATTGCCGGGCTGAAGGTGCGCGAGGACCGCGTGGCCGAAGCATTGGCGCGCAACCCGATCCTGGTGACCGCGCTGAACCCGATCATCGGCTATGAGAAGGCCGCGGCGATTGCCAAGCGTGCCTACAAGGAACAGCGCCCGGTGCTGGATGTGGCGCTGGAGGACAGCGGCCTGGACGAGGCCGAGCTGCGCCGCCTGCTGGATCCGACCGCGCTGACCGCTGGTGGCATCCAGGCCGGGGGCGGTGGCGCCGGCGGCTGATCGCGTGACCGGGTAGCGCCGGGCCATGCCCGGCGGATTGCCGGATAAACAAAAACGCCGCCCTTCGGGGCGGCGTTTTTCGTGTCAGCGACGGTCGGCGACGATGTTGCCGAAGGTCTCGGTGTAGTCCTTGAACTCCGGAATGGTCTGCACCAGGTCCGGCGGAATCACCACCATGCCTTCCGGCGGCTGGATCTTCACCGGCTGCATGTCGGGGTCGGCCGGGGCGGCCACCAGGGTGTTCTGGCGCAGCACCTGCAGCTTGCCGAACATGGTCTGCAGCATCTGCCGCTGGCCATCGTTGAGCGGGATCTGGATCTCGTCGACCTTCATCGTGCCGTCGGGCAGGATGATGATGTTCGGCGCCGGCTGGCGACGCACGGTCACCATGCTTTCGCTGACGGAGATCTTGGGCTTGCCGCGCTCGGCGCGGTGGTTGCGGTAGTCCTGGTCGCAGCCGGCCAGGCCCAGGCAGAGCAGGGCGACCAGCAGCAGCAACAGCTTCTTCATGGCGGTTCAATCGGGTGCATCGGGGGCGGCCATTGTAAGCCCGGGCGCCCCGGCGCGGCCGGCAACGGGTCAGGTTGCCGGCCAGGTGCGGCGAAATGTCACAGGCTCAGCGGTTGACGACCTTGTTGGTGTCGCAGTCGTCGATGTCGGACTGGTCCATGTTCGCGTAGGGCTGGAACGCCGGCAGGTCGCGGGCCAGCGCCTGCTGGCTGGCCAGCATCGCCGGCAGGCGGTTGCACAGCTGCTTGGCCTGGGCCTCCAGCTTCTCGGCCTCGGCATTGATGCGCTTCTCGATGCCGTCGGTGTCGCCACTGAAAACACCCTTGATCGCTTCGCTGGCGGCGTTGGCGCCGAGCTTGGCACCGGCCACGCCGATCTCCATGCCGTCCTGGGCGATGCCGGCGATATGGCCGCGGTAGTCCAGCAGCTGGCGACGCTGCGCCGGCGTGGTCTGCACTTCCTTGCCGGCGATCAGGAAGCGGCCATCCGGGGTGATCTCGGCGCGGGGCTGCTTGTCGGAGGAAATCTTGATGTTGCCCTTGGCGATTTCCTCGCGTGCCTTGTCGGTGGCTTCCTTGACGCTCCTGCCGATCTCGCCGGTGGCATCGGCCACGGCCTTGCCCGGCGTGGTGTCGGTGGCGGAAGCATCCGCGGAGGAGGACGAGGACGAGGACGAGGTGCCGCCACAGGCGATCAGCGGCAGGCACAGCAGGACGGCAGGCATCAGGCGCAGCAGGTTCATGGCGTTCCCCTCAAGGCAATGGATGGATGGCTTACTTGCCGCGCGGCAGGGTGACCTTGCCGCCGATGTCGCGGTGGCGGACCTCGCCGCTGCCGCTGTGGTCGACGGTCAGGTTGCCGCCGGCGCCGTTGACGGTGATGTCGCCCGAGCCGTGGCTGCGCACGTGCACGTTGCCGCCGGTCTGGTCGATGTCGACGTCGCCGGAACCGACCACGCCGATCTCGACGTTGCCCTTCACCTGGCGGAAGCCGATGTCGCCCGAGCCGACCGTCTCCAGGCGGGCATTGCCGCGCACGTCGCTGATCTTCAGGTCGCCCGAGCCGACGGTGCCGACCACGGCGTCGCCGCCGATGGTGCGGGCCTTGACGTCGCCCGAGCCCAGCGAGAGCAGGTTGAGCGATGCGGCGCCCTCGATGTCCAGGTCACCCGAGCCGACCGCCGCGTGCACGCTGCCGCGGGTGCCGCGGGCGATGCCATCCCCCGAGCCGACGTCCATGCTCAGCGACTGCGCGTTGTCGATGCTGGCATCGCCGGAGCCGATGCGGAACTGCAGCGGCAGGTTGTCCGGCACGCTGCCGCGGATGTCCAGCCACGCATAGCTGTTGCCCATGCTCAGGCCGCTGCGGCCGTCGCGGCGCAGGCTGACCACCAGCTTGTCACCTTCGCGGCGCTGGTCGAGCACCAGCTGGTCCAGCCAGCTCTTGTCCGAGGCGCAGGCGCGGCCGTCCAGCTGGCCGCCACCGGCATTGGCGATCACCTTCAGGTCGTGCTGGTTGACCTCGAACACCACGGCCTTGGCACCGGCCGCGTCCAGCTTCAGCGAACGCGGGGCGGAGAACTTGCAGTTCGGTGCGTCGGCGGCCTGCACCGACAGCGGCAACAGCAGCAACAGGGCACTACAGGCGAGCAGGGTACGCATGGTGGTCTCTCCGGAAAGGGATCAGATTTCGCCGGCGCGCTTGCGCAGGACGATGGCCAGGACGATGAAGGCGACGCCGAACGCTGCACCGATCCACAGGTCGGGCATGGCCAGGGTCTTCAGCTGCTCGGCCGGGCTCATCAGCGCGGCCAGCGACTCGACGCTCTTTGCCTTGTCACTCGAGCTGAGGCGGTAGACCAGGTCCACGCCCGGCACCGTGCCCAGCAGCAGGCGGCCGACGATGTGCTGCCAGAACCAGCCGGTGGTCATGTCGAACAGATGCATCAGCTTGGTGGTGCTGACGATGATGCCGGCGAACAGCGGCAGCATGACGGCCCACAGGAACGGCTTGCTCTTGGCCCAGGCCGAGCACAGCAGCAGCCAGCCGGCGGTCGGCAGCGCCCACAGCGCGTACACCGGGATGGCGGTGAGCAGGCCGGCGCTCAGGGTCACCGGGCTGGCCGGGCCCCAGATCAGCGTGGTCGCGCTGCCGCCGTGGGTGACCGCGACGATGCTGATGATCAGCAGGAAGCCGAACATGGTGGCGACGGCGGCCAGGGTGGCCACCAGCGGTGCCACGATCAGGGCGCTGAGCACCTTGGACAGCACGGTCTGGGTGTCCGACAGCGGCAGCGACTTCCAGAACAGGATGCTGCGGTCGCGGCGGTCGTCGTACAGGGCGCCCAGGCAGTAGAAGAACACCACGAAGGCCAGCACCAGGAAGGGCCAGGCGGAGCTCAGCAGCAGGGTCAGGTCCAGGCCGTTGCCGAGGTCGGCCATGTCCTTGGCGCTGATCTTCTGGGTCAGCAGGGCCAGGTCCAGGCCGTTGATGTTCACGTTCTCGCCATCGACGTGCAGGCCGCCGTCGCGGGCGGCGCGGTGCAGGGCGAACAGGCCCAGGCCGATGCCCACCGCGCTCATCAGCAGCGAGACGATGCCGGCGATCAGCGGTGCGTAGAAGAAGCCGCCGCGGTTTTCCCAGTATTCGCGCTTGAGCAGCCAGCGCAGGGTGCCTGCGGGGCTGACCGGATGGTTGACGGCATTCATGCGTAGGTCCCCTTCATGACAGCGACGAACAGATCGGCCAGGCCCGCGTTGCGGGTCTCGCCCAGGGTGGAAAGCTGGCTGCGCGGCACGCCGTCATACAGCAGCACGGTCTTGCCGAAGGCCTGGCTGCGCTCGTCGATCGGCTTCAGTGCGCGGGCGGTGTCCAGCTGGTCGGCACCCACCAGAAGTTCGGTGTAGCGCTCGCCCACCTCGTCCATTTCCGCGCTGAGCACCACGCGGCCATCGCGGATGAACATCACGTCGCTGAGGATGTGCTCGATCTCTTCCACCTGGTGGGTGGTGACGATGATCGTCTTCTGTTCGTCGAAGTAATCCTCCAGCAGGCGCTGGTAGAACTCCTTGCGGTACAGGATGTCCAGGCCGAGGGTCGGCTCGTCCAGCACCAGCACGCGGGCGTCGATGGCCATCACCAGGGCCAGGTGCAGCTGCACGATCATGCCCTTGGACAGCTCGCGCACGCGCTGCTTCGGCTGCAGCTTGGTGTTGGCCAGGAAGCGTTCGCAGCGGGCGCGGTCGAAGCGCGGGTGTACGCCGGCGACGAAATCGATGGCCTCGCGCACCTTCAGCCAGCGCGGCAGCACGGCCACGTCGGCGATGAAGCAGATGTCGTTCATCAGCTCATCGCGGTGTACGCGCGGGTCGCGGCCCAGCACGGACAGCTCGCCTTCCACCGAGGTCAGGCCAAGGATGGCCTTCAGTGCGGTGGTCTTGCCGGCGCCATTGGGCCCGATCAGGCCGACGATGCGGCCTGCCGGAATGGAGAAGCTGGCGTTGTCGAGGGCAACGGTGTTCTTGTAGGCCTTGCGCAGGCCCTTGGCGGTAATGACGGCGTCGCTTGCTACGGTACTCATCAGATCTTCCCCTGGGGCAGCAATTCGTCGAGGTCCAGGCCCAGGCGCTGGATGCGCTCCAGGACGGCTGGCCATTCTTCATTGAGGAAGCGTTCGCGCTCGCTGCTGCGCAGCTGCGTGGCGGCCGCCTCGGTCATGAACATGCCCAGGCCGCGGCGCTTCTCGACCAGGCCTTCATCGGCCAGTTCCTGGTAGGCGCGCGAAACGGTGATGGGGTTGAGCTGGTAGTCGGCGGCCACCTGGCGCACCGAAGGCAGGGCGTCGCCCGGCTTGAGGATTCCGTCGAGCATCATGGCGATCACGCGCTCCTTCAACTGGCGGTAGATGGGAGCGCCGTCGCTCCACTGGATGTCGCTCATATTCAGCTCCGTGGGGTCAGCGGCTGTGCGAACGAGAAGTACGGCATGGACAGGGAGCTGTGCAGCCGACGCGGGGGAGGGGGAGAGGGTTCGGCGTTCCCGGCCGTGAAGGGTGCTGCGTCCTGCGGGGTGTCGGGGGAGGAGGGCGCGGGAGGCGCCGGCAGGGCCAGCCAGAGCAGGGCCAACAACGTCGAGACGGCCGTGACCGCTGGGGCGGTATGGCGGTGTCGCATCCGGATGTTCATGGTTTCCCCCTGTCTCAGGTGACTGGTGTTGTATGCAACTATAACACCGGCACGCTGTCGTGCAAGCCCTGCTTCCACCCAACTGATGGCAGGGGTGGTCACAGTTTCGAAATATCACGTCAAGCGATTGATCTGAAAGGAAAACAGGCCTCGCACAGCCAGCACGATCCGGCCCGCTTCCATTCAGCAACATCGATGCTATGTCATCGCCGGTGCGCTGGCCGGGCATTCCGGCCGCAGCCGCCACGCCGCGCAAAGTGGCGCCCGCCCTGCAACGGCAGGTGCTTCGGGCCCCGGTGCTATAGTTCGGCCGATTCCCGGCCCGAGCTGGCCGGAGCCCTGAAACAGCTACTGCGGAACGACCCTCATGCCTCTGCCGACTGCTTTCCCGCGCCGCCTCCGCGGCCTGTCCCTGTTGACCGTCCTGGCCTTCGGCCTGGCCGGCTCGGCCACCGCCCTGGCCGCCGACCTGCTCGATGTGAGCTACCGCCCGCTGGCCGGCAAGCAGCAGGTCAACCTGGAAAAGCGCTACCACGGCCAGGTGCTGCTGGTGGTCAACACCGCCAGCAAGTGCGGCTATACCCCGCAGTACGAAGGTCTGGAGGCGCTGCACAAGCAGTACGCCAGCAAGGGCTTTGCCGTGCTCGGCTTCCCGTCGAATGATTTCAAGGGCCAGGAGCCCGGCGACGAGAAGCAGATCCAGGATTTCTGCACGCTGACCTACGGCGTCAAGTTCCCGATGTTCGAGAAGGTGCACGTCACCGGTCCGGAGGCCACGCCGCTGTACCAGCGCCTGACCGCCGCCACCGGCGTCGCCCCGGGCTGGAACTTCCACAAGTACCTGGTCGGCCGCGATGGCAAGGTCATCGCCCAGTTCGCCAGCAAGGTCACCCCCGATGATCCGCAGCTGAAGGCGGCCATCGACAAGGCACTGGCCGCACCGGCCGTGCATTGAATGAAAGCACGCACGCCTCGACATCTCCGGCGTGCGTGCGACAATGATCGTTTCGCGCCGACGTCGGCGCCCAGACACTTCCAGGAATGCAGCGAATGAAGATGGGAATGCGCGGCGCAGCGGCGTCGGTTCTGATTCTGGCGATGGGCACCTCCGGTGTCGCCCTGTCGCAACAACCGGCCGCACCGGCGGCCGCCAAGGAGACCGCAACCTTGAATTCCCCCAAGCAGAAGCTCGGCTACGCCATCGGTCTGGATGTGGCCAAGTCGTTCGCACCGATCGCCGATGAAATCGACGTGGCTGCCCTGCGTACCGCCGTCGAGCGTTCGTTCGAAGGCCTGCAGCCGCAGATCACCCAGGACCAGGCCAAGGCCACCGATGCGGCCCTGCGCCAGGTCGTGATGGCCCGCAACGGCCAGCAGGTTCCGGGCATGGCCCCGGGCTCGCAGCCGGCCAAGGTCGACCGCGTCAAGGTCGCGCAGATGATCGGTTCGTACTCGGTCGGCCCGTCGCTGGCCCAGCTGAAGGACGACATCGACACCGCCTCGCTGTTCGAAGCGATCAGCACCGGCCTGACCAAGGGCCAGCCGAAGATGACCGAAGCGGACGCGACCGCGACCATCCAGGCGTTCATGGGCACCAAGCAGGCTGAAATGCAGGCCAAGGCCGCCCAGGCCGCGCAGACCAACCGTCAGGAAGGCAATGCATTCCTGGCCAAGAACAAGACCCAGCCGGGCGTGGTGACCACCGCCTCGGGCCTGCAGTACCAGGTGATCCGCCCGGGTAGCGGCGAGCGCCCGCTGCCGACCAGCAAGGTGCGCGTGAACTACGAAGGCAAGCTGCTGGACGGCACCGTGTTCGACAGCTCCGCCGGTCGTGGCCCGGCCGAATTCGGCCTGGACCAGGTCATCAAGGGCTGGACCGAGGGCGTCGCCCTGATGCCGGTCGGCTCCAAGTACCGCTTCTGGATCCCGGGCGACCTGGCCTATGGCGAGAACGGCACCCCGGGTGGCCCGATCGGCCCGAACGCCGCACTGACCTTCGACGTCGAGCTGCTGGGCGTTCTGCCGTAAGCCGCCAGGAGTCAGCACGGACATGCGCGTTGCGATTTTCGGTACCGGCTACGTCGGTCTGGTGACAGGTACCTGCCTGGCCGATGCCGGCCACCAGGTCGTCTGCGTGGACATCGACCAGGCCAAGGTCGATGGCCTCAACCAGGGCGTCATCCCGATCTACGAGCCGGGCCTGGAGCCGATGGTGAAGGCCAACCATGCCGCATCGCGGCTGGCGTTCACCACCGATGCCGCAAAGGCCATCGGCCACGGGCAGGTGGTGTTCATCGCCGTCGGCACGCCGCCGGACGAGGATGGCAGCGCCGACCTGCAGTACGTGCTGGCCGTGGCCCGCACCATCGGCCGGCACATCAGCGTGCCGACCGTGGTGGTCAACAAGTCGACGGTGCCGGTGGGCACCGCCGACAAGGTGCGTGCGGCGATCGCCGACGAGCTGGCTGCGCGTGGCGCGGACATCGCCTTCGACGTGGTGTCCAACCCCGAGTTCCTGAAGGAAGGCGATGCGGTCGCGGACTGCATGCGCCCGGACCGCATCATCATCGGCGCCTCCAGCGCCGAATCGGTGGCGGTCATGCGCCGCCTGTACGCACCGTTCAACCGCAACCACGACCGCGTGGTGGAAATGGACGTGCGTTCGGCCGAGCTGACCAAGTACGCCGCCAATGCGATGCTGGCCACCAAGATTTCGTTCATGAACGAAATGGCCAACATCGCCGAGCGCGTCGGCGCCGACATCGAGCAGGTCCGCCAGGGCATCGGTTCGGACCCGCGCATCGGCTGGCATTTCATCTACCCGGGCGCCGGTTACGGTGGCTCGTGCTTCCCCAAGGACGTGCAGGCGCTGGCCCGCACCGCGCAGCAGTACGGCCTGGCGCCGAAGCTGCTGGACGCGGTCGAAGCGGTCAACGAGGCGCAGAAGGGCCACCTGTTCGAGCTCATCCAGCGCCACTACGGCGCGGACGCCAGCCTGCGCGGGAAGACCTTCGCGGTGTGGGGCCTGGCCTTCAAGCCGAACACCGACGACATGCGCGAGGCCTCCAGCCGCCGTCTGCTGGCCCAGCTGTGGGACGCCGGTGCGCGCGTGCGTGCCTACGACCCGGAAGCCACCCACGAAGCGCAGCGCATCTTCGGCCAGCGTGACGACCTGGTGTTCTGCAGCAGTGCCGAAGACGCACTGCAGGGCGCCGATGCGGTGGTCGTGGTGACCGAGTGGAAGCAGTTCCGCAGCCCCGATTTCCAGGCGCTGCATTCGCAGCTGCAGGATGCGGTGGTGTTCGATGGCCGCAACCTGTACGACCCGTCCGAGGTCGAGGCTGCCGGTCTGGCTTATTACGGCATTGGCCGGGGACGTTCGTTGCATGTCTGATTCATCGAGTGAACGCGAGCAGGCGCTGGAAGCGCGCCTGGTCGAACTGGAAATGCGCGTGTCCTTCCAGGAACACGCGCTGGCCGAATTGAGCGATGCGCTGGCCGATGCACGCATGCAGGGCAGCCGCAATGCCGATGTGCTGCGCGTGCTGCTGGAAGACCTGGGCAAGGTCCGCAATGCATTGCATTCTTCTGATCCGGCGAGCGAACCGCCGCCGCCGCACTACTGATCTGATTCCTATGAGCGATACCCTCCGCGACCAGCTGATGGGCCTGGGCTTCAAGCCGGCACCCAAGCCCGAGCGCAAGAATGATGGCCCCCGCCGTGATGGCCGCCCGCAGGGCAAGGGTGGCAATGGCAATGGAAAGCCGCAGGGCGCTGGCAAGGGCGAGCACAAGCCTGGCGAGCGTCGTGGCCACGGTAATGGCGGCGCCGGCAAGCCCGGCAAGCCCGGCCAGTCGCGTGGCCCGGGCCAGCAGGGCCCGCGCAAGCCGCGCAGCGCCGAAGAGATGGACCTGGCCAAGGCCTACGCCATCCGCGCGCAGAAGGAAAAGGAAGAGCGCATCGAGACCGAGCGCCTGAAGCAGGAAGAAGCGCGCCAGCGCCGCGAGGCCAAGGCCAAGCTGGAAGAACTGCTGAAGGACAAGGGGCTCAATGACGAGGCGGCTGACATCGCCCGCCACTTCCCGTATGGCGGCAAGATCAAGCGCATCTACGTGACCGCCGCGCAGCTGACCGCACTCAATGCGGGTGAGCTGGGCGTGGTCCAGCTCAACGGCCGGTACCTGCTGGTGACCGCCGAGCTGCTGGCGCAGTCCGAAGCGGTGTTCGCCGCATCGGTAGCGCTGAAGGTCGATCCGAACGCGCCGGCCGAGGAAGATCCGTACGCGGACCCGCAGTTCCAGGTGCCGGACGACCTGGTCTGGTAATGGATTGAGTTGCCTGCCACGCCCGCCGACGTGGCAGTTGGGGGAATGGCAGGATGACGGCTGAGGCAGGGCGCGGTTACGTACCGCACATCGATGGACTGCGCGCGATCGCCGTATTGGCGGTGATCGTGTTCCACCTGGACCCGGCCTGGCTGCCGGGCGGGTTCACCGGCGTGGACGTGTTTTTCGTCATTTCCGGTTTCGTGGTCAGTGCGTCGGTGCATCGCCTGCCGCCACTGTCGCTGGGTGCTTCGATGCTGCGCTTCTATGCGCGGCGCATCCGCCGTATCGCCCCGGCGCTGGTCACCTGCCTGCTGGTCACCGCGGTGGCGAGCGTGCTGTTCATTCCCGAATCGTGGTTGAGCGAGGCCAGTGACAAGACGGGCCTGATGGCCTTCTTCGGCCTCAGCAACTGGGTGCTGGCCGCAGTCGGCAACGATTATTTCGCGCCCAAGGCCGAGTTCAATCCCTATACCCACACCTGGTCATTGGGCGTGGAAGAGCAGTTCTACCTGCTGTTCCCGCTGTTGTTCCTGGCCTGGGCACGGGGCGCACGTGGGCGCTGGCTGAGCCTGGGCCTGTTCGCGCTGGTCAGCGCGGCATCGCTGCTGCATGCGGCGGTCCTGGGCCTGCGCGACGTGCCGCCGTCCTGGGCGTTCTACGCCACGACCACGCGGTTGTGGCAGCTGGGCGTGGGCGTGCTGCTGTTCCAGCTGCTGCATGTGCGCGCATCCCTCGACCCGCTGACCCAGCGCTCGCTGGCCCGTGGTGCGTGGGTGTTCTCGCTGCTGGCCGCGCTGTCGCTGGCCCTGCTGGGCTGGGCGTTGTGGACCGCGCGCGCTGGACACTCACCGTGGCCCGATGGCCTGCTGCCGGCGTTCGCCACGGCGGGCCTGCTGTGGTCGCTGCATCACCATCCGCGGGCCTGGATCGGCCGCGTGCTGGCCAGCGCGCCCATGCGCCGCATCGGCCTGCTGTCCTACTCGCTCTACCTCTGGCATTGGCCGGTGTTCGTGCTGATGCGCTGGACCGTAGGCCTGGAAACCCCGCTGCAGATGTTCTCGGCGACGTTGCTGGTGGCGCTGCTGTCCTGGTTGTCGTGGCGCTGGGTGGAACAGCCCTTCCGTGGCCCGTTGGCGCCGCGCGCGACGTCGCTGCGCTGGGTGGCCAGTGGCGCTGCCGCGCTCGTGCTAGCCGGCGCCCTGCAGATGCTGCTGTACTCGCAGGCATCGCTGCTGTCATTCAGCACCGTCAGCCGCAATGCAGCGGACTGGTACGCCAGCAGCAAGCGCGTGGCCCACGATTTCCCGGGGTGCGCGCTGGTCACCGGCAAGCATCGCTTCGAAGGTGGCAGTGCCCGCACCTATGCGCGCGGGCGCTGTGATCGCCCTGTCCCCGCGGCCGCACCCGCCCGTGTGTTCGTGGCCGGCGATTCGCATGCCATGGCCTACATCGAGCTGCTGCAGCGGCTGGCGCTGGATACCGGTGCGCAGGTGTCGCTGTATGGCCGTGGGGGCTGCCCGCAGGTCAGCCTGCAGAAGTGGCGCGGAGCGGGCGCAGGCTGCGAAGCATTCGACGCGGCCGTGTTCGCCGACATCAGCCAGCGGGCGCAGCCCGGCGACGTGGTGGTGCTGGTGTCACTGCGCGTTCCGCGCCTGTCCGACCAGTTCGTGCTGTTCGATGCCGCGGCGCAGCTCGCGGGCGAACGCACGCCGGAGGCGGCCGCAGGCCGTGACGCAGAGGTAGCCCTGGCGATCGCCCAATGGAAGCCATTGGCCGAGCGCGGCGTGCGCATCGTGATGGAGGCGCCCAAGCCGGTGCTGCCAGCGCCGCCATACCGGTGTTCGGATGCGTTCAACGCCGACAATGAAGTCTGCCGCAATGGACTGGTCAGCACCCGCGCGGACATGGAGGCGCTGCGTGCGCCCATGCTCGGCAGCCTGCAGCAGGTGGTCGCTGGCCTGCCGGGTGCGGTGATGTGGGACCCGCTGCCGGTGCTGTGTGACGACACCCTGTGCCCGGCACAACGCGATGGCCGGCCGCTGTACTTCGATGGCGACCACGTCAGTGGCTATGGCAACCGCGTGCTGCTGCCGTCACTGCAGCAGGTCCTGCGCCAGCCCTGAAGCGGCGCATGGCGTTCACTCCGCGCGGGCGACGTGACGCCGCGCGCGGATCAGCGGCAGGCTCAGCGCGAAGAAGCACAGCAGGGCGCCGACCAGGGCGAAGCCGCTGCCGGCCAGGAACGCGGTGCGGCCGTTGTCGATGGTCCACAGCTGGCCAGCGATGAGTGCGCCCAGCACGCCACCGACACCGGACGAGAAGCCATACAGCAGGCCTTGGCCATGGCCGTTGAGGCGGCCGGGGAAATAGGTCGCCAGCATCTGCATCGCCGCGGCGAAGAACGCGGCGAAGCCCAGCGCGTGTGCGGTCTGCGCCACCAGCATCACCGGCAGGTTTTCCGGGAACAGCGCGGTGACCGCCCAGCGCAGGCAGGAACTGACCAGTGCGATCAGCAGCATCCAGCTGGCGTCGTAGCGGCGGAAGAAGCGGCCGATGGTGAAGAACACGCCCACCTCGAACACCACGCCGATGGTCCACAGCAGGCCGAGGGTGGAGGTGCGGTAGCCGTGGTGGTCCATGTAGACCGAGAAGAACGTGTAGTACGGGCCGAACGACAGCTGTTCCATGAAGGCGGCGAGGAAGAACGCCAGCACCGGCGGGCGGCGCACGATCTGCCAGAAGCCGCTGGCATCACCTTCGGCCTTGCCGATGCCGCGCGCGTACTGGTTGCTGAAGGCCGAGACCACCAGCAGGGCGAACAGCGGCAGCATCATCCACGGCAGCAGCCCGGCGCGGTTGCCGCTGCCATCGCCTTCGATCAGCCAGCCGAACAGGGTAACGATGGCGATGAAGCCCAGTGAGCCCCAGACCCGGATCAGCCCGTAGCGATGGCTGTCGCTGCCCAGGTGGGTGAGGGTGATCGACTCGAACTGAGGCATCACCGCGTTGTAGAAGAAGCAGAACACCACCATCGCCGGGTACATCCACGGCTGCGGCAACGGCAGCAGGAACACGGCGAAGCTGAGGAGGGTCAGCACGCAGCCCACGCGCAGCAGGCGGATCGGGCGCGGCGAGGCGGCGGCCAGCGTGGTCCAGGTGCTGGGCGCGACCACGCGGGTGGCGTACCACAGGCCCATCATGACGCTGATGGCGGTGACGCTCATGCCGCGCGCGGTCAGGAACAGGCTCCAGTACGGCGTGAAGGCGCCCAGCGCCGCGTAATAGAACAGGTAGAAGCTGGACAGGCGGGCGGCGGGAACGGTCATCGCGGGAATCATGCACGGTAGCGCCGGGCCATGCCCGGCGGAGATCGGAAGAGCG
>DOKO01000218.1 GCA_003510825.1 Stenotrophomonas sp. | reverse complement strand
TTCCGATCTCCCGCCCGCCACACGCTGGTCTGGCTGTCGGCGCAAGCCGATTGGCGGGCCGACGTGGCCGCGCAGGAACCGCGCCTGGCGGCGTGGTTCGCGCAGGGGCTGCCGGCCATGGTGGCGCGGCGTGCCGTGGATGATCCCGACCCGCGCCTGCGTCTGGGCGTGCCGCTGCCGCCGAGCGAAGGCAAGCAGCGCCTGGCCCTGCGCGTGCCGCTGCACGACGTGCTGCACCAGCAGCCGCCGCCGACGCTGGAAGCCATCCTCACCACTGGCGTTGCCAACGACTGGCAGGCCGCACTGCACGCACTGGCGCGCCTTGCGCCGGCCCGTGTGTTCGGTGCCTTCGCCTGGCAGCACCTGAGTGGCCTGCCCTATGTGCATGCCGCATCGGATATCGACCTGCTGTGGCAGGTGGAGGCCACGGCGCAGGCCGATGCGCTGGTGGCACGCCTGCAGCAGTGGGAAGCCGAGCACGGCCGTCGGGTGGATGGCGAACTGTGCCTGGCCGACGGTGGCGCGGTGAACTGGCGCGAATACGCCGGTGGCAGCCGCCAGGTGCTGGTCAAACGCCTGGAAGGTGCCGCGCTGGAAGCCCGTGACCGGCTGTTCGTGGCCACCGGAGTGGCCGCATGAACGCCCTCGCCCATGCTGACCGCACCGTCGCGCGCCGCGTCGACAGCGCGCGCCTGGGCCGCCTGGCCATCGCCAGCCTGCATGCGGAACTGGCCTGCGCACCCAAGCCAGGCTTGGTCACTCCGTTCGATACCGGCAGCCATGACGACATGGATGCGGGTACGTTCCTGCGCAGCCTGTTCGCGCTGCGCCACTACTTCACCTCAATTGCCGATGCCGGTGCCGCTGATGCGCCGTTCGCCAGCCTGCGCGCGCACGGCATCGCCGCCGAGCACGCAATGCTGCGCGCCACCGGCGGCATCAATACCCATCGCGGCGCCATCTTCAGCGTGGGCCTGCTGGTGGCTGCTGCTGCACGTTGCCACCGCCAGCAGGGCCACGCCGCGCCCGCTGCGCAGGTCTGCCTGGCCGTGCAGCACTGGGCGGATGATTTCGCCGCGGCGCCGCTGGATGCGAACAGCCCCGGCCAGCGCGCGCGCCTGCGCCATGGCGTGCCGGGCGTGCGCGAACAGGCCGCCGCCGGTTACCCCGTGCTGCGCGAGCTGGCCGTACCGACCCTGCGCCATGCCCTGCACAACGGCCTGCCGCGTGATGCAGCGATGTGCCAGACCCTGATGCAGCTGGTCGCGCAGGTGGACGATCTCAACCTGCTGCACCGTGGCGGCGCAGAGGGCCTGGCCTGGGCGCAGCAGCAGGCGCGCCGCTTCATCGAGGCGGGCGGTGCCTTCGCACCTGGCTGGCAGGCACGCCTGCACGGCATCGGCGAGGGCTTCGTCGCGCGCCGCCTGAGCCCGGGTGGCAGCGCCGACCTGCTGGCCTGCAGCTGGTTCCTGCTGCAGCAGGAGGGCGCATGAGCCTGGCCCTGCTCTGCCCCGGACAAGGTGCGCAGCACGCGGCGATGTTCGACCGCGTGCGCGAGCTGCCTGCGGCCCGCGACGTACTGGCGTCGGCCAGCGCCGTGCTCGGCCGTGATGTGTTCGCGGCCGCCGCCGACGAAGCACGCTTCGACAACGCGCTGGCGCAACCGCTGCTGTGTGCTGCAACGCTGGCGCACTGGCACGGCCTGCGCGACGCACTACCGGCACCGCTGCTGGTAGCCGGCTACAGCATCGGTGAACTGGCCGCGCATGCGGTTGCCGGCGGCTTCGATGCAGGTACCTGCCTGGCCCTGGCCGCGCAGCGCGCGCAGTTGATGGATACCGCCAGCCCCGCCGATGCGGGCATGCAGGCCGTGCTGGGGCTGGAGCGCCATACCCTGCAGCCGCTGTGTGATGCACACGGCGCGCATGTAGCCATCGCCAACGGTCGCGATCACTTCATCGTCGGTGGCACGCAGGCTTCCCTGCAGGCCCTGGCCGATACCGCACGTGCGCAGGGCGCGGAGATCCGCCCGCTGCCGGTGCATGTCCCCGCGCATACGCCGCTGCTGCACGCTGCCGTCGCACCGTTCGCCGCCGCACTCGACGGCTCGCCGCTGCAGGCCCCGCGCCTGCCGCTGCTGGCCGGCATCGATGCGCGTCCGGTGCGGGACCGCGCAGCGGCGGTGCACACGCTGTCGGCGCAGCTGGCACAGACCATTGAATGGGCGCAGGTGATGCGCCAGGCCTTCGAGCGCGGCGCGCGGGTATTCCTGCAGCTGGGCCCGGGCAATGCATTGGCGCGCATGGTCGCGCCGTCCTACCCGTGCTGCGAGGTGCGCGCGGTGGAAGAGTTCCAGAGCCTGGACGGCGCGGCGGCATGGGTCCGCAGCGCGCTGGAGCGGCTGCAGTAACGGGTTCGAGCAGTACGTATCACGCATCACGTTGTACGACGCCTTACCCCGGGATGGCGGGTCTCCATCCGAGCTGTACCCGAGTCACGTGTCTGGGAGGGCGCATGAGTCCACAAATCGCAACGATCATCGGTCTGGTGATCATGTTCATCGTCGCCACCGCGATGCCCATCAACATGGGTGCGGTGGCCTTCGCCCTCGCCTTCATCATCGGCGGACTCTTCGTCGACATGGGTGGCAAGGAAGTGCTCGCCGGCTTCCCCGGTGACCTGTTCCTGACCCTGGTCGGCATCACCTACCTGTTCGCCATCGCGCAGAAGAACGGCACCATCGACCTGCTGGTGCACTGGGCGGTGAAAGCGGTACGCGGCCATATCGTGGCCATTCCGTGGGTGATGTTCGTCATCACCGCCGTGCTGACCGCCTTCGGCGCGCTGGGCCCTGCCGCAGTGGCCATCATCGGCCCGGTCGCGCTGCGCTTCGCCAAGCAGTACAACATCAACCCGCTGATGATGGGCCTGCTGGTGATCCATGGTGCGCAGGCCGGTGGCTTCTCGCCGATCAGCGTGTACGGCAGCATCACCAACGGCGTGGTGCAGAAGGCCGGCCTGGAAGTGACCGAGATGGCAGTGTTCCTGACCAGCCTCGGCTTCAACTTCATGATGGCCATCATCTGCTTCCTGGCCTTCGGTGGCATCGCGCTGATGCGCCGCGGTTCGATCACCGCCACCGGTGGCGTCGGCAACGCCGAGCTCGCCATGGCCGGTGGCCCGCAGGCGTCGTCGCGGCAGTTCGCCATCGAAGGCCACGGCGCACTGGTCGCCGCCGGTGGTGGCACGCTGTCCAATGATCCGGCCGCGCTGGATGCGGTGGGCTTCACCCGCGAGCGTCTGTTCACCCTGATCGGCCTGCTCGGCCTGGGCGTGGCCGCGCTGATCTACAACCTCAACGTCGGCCTGGTCTCGATCACCGTCGCGGTGGTGCTGGCCCTGCTCTCGCCGCAGAGCCAGAAGGGTGCGGTCGATGGCATCAGCTGGTCGACCGTGCTGCTGATCTGCGGCGTGGTGACCTATATCGGCGTGCTCGAACATACCGGCGCGGTGGACTTCATCGGCCATGGTGTTTCCAGCATCGGCATCCCGCTGCTGGGTGCGCTGCTGGTCTGCTACGTGGGCGGCATCGTGTCTGCATTCGCCTCCTCGGCGGCGGTGCTGGGCGCGACCATTCCGCTGGCGGTGCCGTTCCTGATGCAGGGCCACCTGGGTGCGGCCGGCGTGATCTGCGCGCTGGCGGTGTCGTCCACCATCGTCGACGTCAGCCCGTTCTCGACCAACGGCGCGCTGGTGGTGGCCTCGGCCGCAAAGGAAGAGCGCGAGACGCTGTTCCGTCGCTTCCTGGTGTACAGCGGCCTGGTGGTGGCGTTCGGCCCGCTGCTGGCCTGGCTGGTGTTCGTGGTACCGGGCTGGATGTAAGTGACGGGGCGCCGGAGGATTCCGGCGCCCTTCGATGCACGGGCCGGATTCGGCTGGGGGCGACTGGGGGGGCGACCGGGTAGAGTCGACCGTTGGTCGACTATCGCGCGCAGCGCGGGATCTTCGGCATCCATGCGAAGAGCAGTCGACCAACGGTCGATTCTACCAAGCAGTTTCTGCCAGCCATTTTTTCCATCGGATTTCGCCCAACCGGGTTTCCCGCACCGCGTTACAGGTTCCACGCAGGGAGGCAGTACACTTTCCACCATGGCCATTGCTCCCGCCCCGCGTTCGCCGAAGAAGCGCGCACCTCTGTACGAAGAGGTGGCCGAGCATGTGCGCGAGCGCATCTACGATTACCGGCTGCCGCCGGGCGAATGGATCGACGAACCCGCGCTGTGCGAGGAACTCGGCATCAGCCGCACGCCGCTGCGCGAGGCGTTGAAGCTGCTGGCCGCCGAAGGGCTGGTGCAGATCGATGCCGGCCGCGGTGCGCGGGTCACCCGGCTCACCCTGGAAGACCTCAACCAGCTGTTCCCGGTGATGGCGATGCTGGAAGGCCGCTGCGCGCATGAGGCGGTCAAGCATATCGACGATGCCGGCGTGCAGCAGCTGGAAGACCTGCATGCGGCGATGGAAGCGGCGGCGGCCAGTGGCAACATCGCCGAGTACTACCGCAACAACTACCTCATCCATGAGACCGTGCAGCACTACGCCGGCAACCCGTGGCTGATCCGCATCACCCACGACCTGCACCGCATCCTGAAGATGCACCGTGGCCGCCAGCTGCTGGCACCGGGCCGCACCGCGCAGTCGCTGGCCGAACACCGCGAGCTGATGGACTGTTTCCGCCGCCGTGACGCGCAGGCCGCTGAACGCACGATGGAACGCCACCTGCTGAGCCAGGGCCAGGCGCTGGCCGCGTACGTGGCCGATGGCGGGTTGTTGAACGTGCCCGCACCGCTGCCGACCGAAGGCGGCGGCTGAGCGGGCTGTTGCCTCGCCGGGCATGGCCCGGCGCTACCGATGGGTGCGGATCGCCAGCTGCGCCTCAATCGCCGCAGCTGCCACCATCGCCGCCACTGTCGCTGCTGCAGTCCGATCCGCCATGGCTGTGGCTGCTGTGGCTGTCACTGGCATACCCGCCCGAAGAGTCGTAGCTACCCGCGAAGCTGCCATCAATACGGCTGACCGAGCCATCGGCGGTGGCGATCGCCATGCACAGGATCGCGCCGACCAGCGGCAGCAGCCAGACCAGCAGCAGCTGCACCATCCGTCCTCCCACCGACACGTCGTCGCGCCGCACCACCACATAGGTGGCGACCAGGTTCAGGCCCAGCACCAGGGCGATCAATACGAGGGTCACAACCAGCATGGCGCGCCTCCGCAGCAGCGAACCGGCGCGGTCATGGCGCCACCATCAATGACTGGATCTGCGCGCGCTCTTCCAGCGGCCGCTGGAAATCCATCGGATAGACCGGTGCATGGCGCTCGCCCTTGAGCAGGAACAGGCTTTCGCTGCCCAGCGTGGCCTCGCGGATATTGCCCAAGGTGTAATGCCACATCGTCCACAGCGGCACCCGGATGGTCACCGGCACCTTCCCCTCCCGCGGCCGCAGCACTTCCTGCACCTGCAGCACCAGGCGGATCTCGTTGTCCAAGCCTGGCCCGGTACGCGATCCGGGATCGGTCAGCGGCCGTCCCTTGCCATCGACGATCTCCACGTCGACCACCTTGGCGCGGACGATCTGGTCGGCTTCCGCCACCATTTCCGCCAGCGGCTTCGGCGCCACCGAGGTGGCCAATGCCGGCGCGACGGCGCCCAGGCACAGCAGGCCGGCCAGCAGGATCGCGGGGGTCTTCATGGCGGTTCTCCTTCCGTGGATACCCCCTGACGATAGCACCGCCGCCCCGGTTCGCCCTGCCTGTCATGAAGATGGGACAATGTAGGGCGCGCCGGCCCGGCCCCCAGGGTCCCGCCGGCCCCCCTGCACCACACGGAAGAAGAAGAACAACAACATGCTGAAAGTCATTTTCGATACGGATCCGGGCGTCGACGACGCGCTGGCCCTGCTGTACCTGCACAAGCACGCCCAGATCGACCTGGTCGGCGTCACCACTACCTTCGGCAACGCGTCGGTGGATTCGACCACCCACAACGCGCTGTACCTGAAGCAGGCCTGGGGCTTTGCCGCCCCGGTCGCGCGCGGCGCCGCCGGCCCGCTGCAGCCCGAAGCCACCCCGGAAGCGTGGCCGGTGCACATCCATGGCCACAACGGCCTGGGCAACCACCCGGTGCCGGCTGCGCTGGACGTGGCCGCCGATGCGCGC
Organism: Stenotrophomonas sp.; assembly: GCA_003510825.1. GTDB lineage: Bacteria > Pseudomonadota > Gammaproteobacteria > Xanthomonadales > Xanthomonadaceae > Stenotrophomonas. The sequence goes on along the minus strand of DOKO01000218.1, from coordinate 9,998 downwards.
CCGGCCCACCAGCTGATCATCGACCTGGTCCGCGCCCACCCGGGCGAAGTGACCCTGGTCGCGGTCGGCCGCATGACCAACCTGGCCCTGGCCCTGCAGCAGGCCCCGGACATCGCCGGCCTGGTCCGCGGCGTGGTCCTGATGGGCGGCGCCTTCCACGTCAACGGCAACATCACCCCGGCCGCCGAGGCCAACATCTGGGGCGACGCCGAAGCGGCCGACATCGTGTTCACCGCGCAGTGGCCGGTCACCGCCATCGGCCTGGACGTCACCACCCGCGTGGAAATGGACCGTGACGGCCTGGACAAGCTGGCTGCCATCGGCGGTGCCGACGCCGAGCTGGTGCGTGCGCTGTCGCAGGACTACGTGGACTTCTACCTGCAGGCCGGCCACAAGGGCATGGTCGTGCACGACTGCTGCGCCTGCATCGCCCTGACCCGCCCGGAGCTGTTCCAGTTCGAGCGCGCCAGCGTGCGCGTGGCCACCGACGGCGTTGCCCGCGGCATGACCATCCCCAAGCCGGAAGGCCTGGCCTTCGGCCCCAGCGTGTGGGATGGCCACGTGCTGCAGTCGATCGCCATCGGCGTGGATGCACCGGCCGTGCTGGCCGACATCGAGCAGACCCTGGCGATCTGATCGCCTAGCGCTTGGCCCTGCCCGGGGTCGTCTCGGGCAGGGTCCACAGCACCGGCAGCACCAGCACCGCCACCAGCGCGATCATCGCACCCGGTGCCGCGGCCCAGCCGCTGCGTTCCACCCACCACTGCGCCAGCCACGGTGTCGCACCACCGAACACCGCCGTGGCCATGGTCACCCCCAGTGCCAGCCCGCTCACCCGGCCCTCGCCCGGGAACTGCTCGGCCGTGGCCGGTGCCGCCACCGCGCTGATGCCACCCGCCACGCAGGCCAGCACCACCGCCGCCAGCGCGATGCCCAGCGGCGCGGCTTCGGCCATCCAGCCGAACATCGACAACGGCAGCAACGCCGCCAGCACGGTCAGCCCCAACAGCAACGGTCGCCGCCCGAAGCGATCGGACAGCAGTCCGCATAGCGGCGTGATGGCGATGACCGCCACCGCCGCGACGGTCGACAACCACAGCGCATCGCCTTCATCGTGCCCCTGCGCATGCAGGAACGCCGGCACATAGGTGATGCCGACGTAGTAAGTGATCGAACCAAGTGCGGAAATCGCGAAGGTGCGCGCCACCGCGCCGGGATGGTTGCGCAGCACGTGGCGCAGCGGCGTTGCCGGAATGCTGCCCTCGCGCCGCTGGCGCTCGAATTCGGGCGACTCGTGCATGCCCGAACGCGCGATGAGGATCACCAGCGCCAGCGCGGCACCGACGAAGAACGGAATGCGCCAACCCCAGCCATCCAGCTGCGCGGGCGTGAGCATTGCCACGGTCACCGCAGAGATCGCCACCGCCAGCAGCGCGCCCACTTCACTGGCCGCCGAGGCCAGCGAAGTGACCAGTCCGCGACGCCGCGCCGGTGCGCTTTCCAGCAGGTAGGCGACCACGCCGGTGTATTCGCCGCCTACTGAAAAGGCCATCACGCAGCGCAGCACCAGCAGCAGCACGCCGGCCGTGGTGCCCGCCGTGGCCGCGGTCGGCAGCAGTGCGGTGGCCAGCATCGCCGCCGCCATCAGTGCCATCGAGGCCAGCAGCATCCAGCGCCGGCCGAGGCGATCACCAAGGTGCCCGAAGCACAGCGCGCCGAGCGGACGCATCAGGTAGGAGACGGCGAAGCCCGCGAGCGTGACCAGCATCGCCTGCTCGCCGCCACCGAAGAACACCCGCGACAACACGGTGGCGAAATACAGGTACAGGGTGAAGTCGTACCACTCCACCACGGTGGACAGGCCCGCGACCCACATCGAGCGCTGCCGCGCCGCCGTCATTTCATTCATGGCCGGAGGGTGTCACGCGCGGGGTGACGGCGCGGTGCACCTGCAGCCGGGCGCGGGGTCGGATCCCGTTCCCGCAGGGAATGGGCTCTGACCCCAAGCAGGCGGTTGCGGGGTCAGAGCCCATTGCCGTGGCAAAGGGATCCGACCCCACCTGTCACCCCGGCAGCTGCAGCACCGCCTGCAGGCCACCGCCCTCACGGTTGCGCAGCTGCAGCGAACCGCCCAGCGACTGCGTCAGCTGCACGGCGATGGCCAGGCCCAGCCCGGTGCCGCCGGTATCGCGGTTGCGCGAACCCTCCAACCGGTGGAACGGGGCCAGCACTGCCTGCAGCTGGTCCTCGGGAATGCCCGGGCCACGATCGGACACGCTGATCCACGGCTTGCCGGCCGCATCGCGACCGGCATCGATCTCGGCACTGCCGGCATAGCGCAGTGCGTTGTCCACCAGGTTGCCGACCACCCGCCGCAGCGGCTGCGGCCAGGTCTGCACGGTCAGCCCTTGCGGTGCACCGCCCGAGACCGGCTTGCCCATGTCCTCGTAATCACCGACCACGCTGGCCAGGAACGCGCCGAGATCCATCGCCACCGGCGCACCGCTGGCCACGTGGCTGCTGCGTGCATAGGCCACGCCTTCGCGCACCAGCTGGCCCAGGTGGTCCAGGTCATCCAGCAGGCGCTGCTGGGTCGCGTCTTCGGGCAGCGTTTCCACCCGCAGCTTCATCCGCGTGATCGGCGTCTGCAGGTCGTGCGAGATCGCCGCGAGAATCTGCAGGCGCTCGCTGACATGGCCACGGATGCGCGCCTGCAGTGCGTTCAATGCGGCGGCCGCCGTACCGACTTCGGCGGGACCATTTTCGGGCAGCATCGGCGCGTCCTTGCCCGGCTGCAGGTGCTCGACGGCGTGCGACAGCTGCTGCAAGGGCCGCAGCGCCAGCCGCACCGCCAGCCACGCGCACAGCAGCAGCAGGGCCAGCTGCACCAGCAGCACGGCCGGCAGCCAGCGCGCCAGCGGCAGGCCGGACGGGGTCACTTCGATGGTCAACGGCGTGCCATCGTGCAGCCGCAGTTCCACCTCGAAACGTTCGGGCAGGCGCGCGACCTGGCGTGCCTGCAGCGGGTAACGGTGCTCCAGGCTGTCATCGATGATGGCGGTGACCTGCCGTGCACGCTCGGTTTCCAGTGCCGGTCCGGCGGCGGCCGGGCGCAGCAGGTAGCGGTAGGTGCGCCGTTCCAGGCGCGGCACCCAGGCCTGGCGCTGGTCCGCCGGCAGGTGTTCCAGCAGGGCCACGCTCACCGCCACGTCTTCGTCCAGGTTGCGCAGCATCATGCTGCGCGTGGCCTGGTAGCGTTCGAAGAACAGCAGGCCGAACGACAGCGCGTGGGCCAGGGTCAGCCCGCCCAGCAGCAACAGCAGCAGGCGCGCGGACAACGTGCGCGGCCACGGCAGGCGGCGCGCAGCGGCGTTCATTCCTCCGGCCCCAACAGCTGCACCGGCACGCTGAACACATAGCCTTCGCTGCGCACGGTCTTGATGTAGGTCGGCTCGCGCGCATCATCGCCCAGGCGCTGGCGCACGCGGCTGACCAGCAGGTCGATCGAGCGGTCGAACAGTTCCGCATCGCGGCCCTGGGTGAGGCTGAGCAGCTGGTCGCGGCTGAGCACGCGGTTGGCATGGTCGAGGAACACGCGCAGAAGGCGGAACTCGGCGCCGCTGAGCGGATAGGCAGTGTCCTGCGCATCCAGCAGATGGCGCGCGGTGGTATCCAGGCGCCACTCGCCGAAGGCCAGCTGGCGGCCGGCTTCGCTCACCTGCAGGTTCGGCGGCAGCATCTGCGTGCGGCGGATCACCGCGTTGATGCGCGCCAGCAGTTCGCGCGAGGAGAACGGCTTGGTCACGTAATCATCGGCGCCCATTTCCAGGCCGATGATGCGGTCGGTCTCATCATCGCGGGCGGTCAGCAGCACCACCGGCACGGCGCGGTGCTTGCCGGCCCGCAGGTTGCGGCACAGGCTCAGGCCATCCTCGCCGGGCATCATCACGTCCAGCACCACCAGGTCCACTGCATGGGTGTCCATCAGCGCGCGCATCGCGCGGCCGCCATCGGCCTGGCTGACGCGCAGGCCGTTGCGCTGCAGGTAGTCGGCCAGCATCTGGCGGATGTCGCTGTCATCGTCGACGACAAGGATGTGCGGTACGTGGTTCATTGCGTTCTCGGTGGAGGCGGAGGACAAGGCCGCGCGGCGCGGCCATGGTAGCGCGGCTCAGGGGCTGGCCAGCAGGCGCTGGATCTCGCTTTCGGTACGTGCGTAGTCGCCTTCGCCGTAGTGGCGGTAGACCACCCGGCCCTGCCGGTCGACCAGGTACAGCGCCGGCCAGAATCGATTGCCCCACGCGTTCCAGATGCGGTACTGGTTGTCCTGCACCACCGGCCAAGTGATGTCGAGGCGGCGGATCGCGTGGCGCACGTTGCCCTGCAGGCCTTCATAGGCGAACTCCGGCGTGTGCACGCCGATCACGCGCAGGCCCTTCGGCGCATAACGCGCATGCCACTGGTGCACGTACGGCGCGACGTTGAGGCAGTTGCTGCAGCCATAGGTCCAGAACTCGACCAGCACCACCTGCCCGCGCAGCTGCTCCAGGGTCAGCGGCGGACTGTTGTGCCATGGCCCACCGCCGCTGAATCCCGCAGCAGGTGCGGCCTCGGCGGTCTGTGCACCGGCTTCGGGGCTGGGCCAGGCCAGCAGCAGCGCGGCAGCGCCTAGCAGGGCCAGCAGCAGCGGCACGGTATAGGCACGAAGCGTGGCCATCGCTCAGCCCCCCTGCTCGGCCAGCGGCAGCTCGGCCGGCTTCACCCCGGCAGCTTCCAGGATGCTGTCGGCCACCTGCGCCGGGTGCGAGAGCAGCGACACATGGCTGCTGCCGATCGACTGCAGCTCCGCGCCGATGCGGCGTGCGGTGGCAACCTGCAGCTGCGGCGACAGCATGCGGTCATCGCGGCTGACCACGTACCAGCTCGGCTTGCTGCGCCACGCTGCGGTGGTCACGGCCTCACCCAGCGCACTGGCCTTCAACGGCACCTGCGTGCTGTACAGCAGGGCGGCGGTCTTCTTCATCACGTCGGGTGCGAAATCCTGGGCAATGGCATCGGCCGGCAGGGTCAGATAGCCGTCCTTCTCCTGCAGGCGGGTCAGCCCGGGGCCGACCGGGAAGCCTTCGCCCTGCTGCGCGGAAGACTGGCCGACATCCGGTGCGAACGCGGCCACGTAGACCAGCGCCTGCACCTTGGGATCGTTGCCCGCTTCGGTGATGACCGTGCCGCCCCAGCTGTGGCCGACCAGCACCACCTTGCCCGGTGCGGCGGCAATCGCGCGACGGGTAGCCGCCACATCGTCGGCCAGCGAACTGAGCGGGTTCTGCACGGCCACGGCTGGCAGTTTCCAGTCGTGCAGGGTGCTGATGACCTTGTTCCAGCTGGAGCCATCGGCGAAGGCGCCATGCACCAGGATGATGGTGGGCGGCGCGCCGGCATCGGCCTGCGCGGCGAAGGCGGGGGTGGCGGCGCCGGCCAGGGCAAGGGCTGCGGTGAGCAGGGTGGTGCGGATCATGGGTGGCACTCCGGTGTTGGGAGTGGCCATTTCCGCCTGTGGGTGTATCGCTGCTGTTTCGCTGCGGCGCCGAGTTGTACCGGACTGTAGGGCGGCGGCCGGTTCCTACAGTGGGATACATTCGGCCGCCGGGCATGGCCCAGCGCTGCCGGGTGGACAAGGTTCCCCGCACGCGGGCGCGCAACGCGCCGATGCTTCCCGACGCGGTGTCTTTGTATCCAACTGTACGAAACCCCTGCCGCAGCCACAGTCGCTGACAAAACCCCGGGCAACGGCACACGTTGCCGATACCTGCGTGGCCCGAAATGGCCTCCATCGACCACCGGCCCGCAGGACACACCCATGATCAGCACCGCCTCCTCCCTCTACACCCCGCGTCTGGATGCCGTCGGCCGCTGGCTTTCGCCGCTGGCCCTGCGCGCCCTGCTGGCCTGGGAATTCTTTGAATCCGGCCGCGAGAAGCTGGGCGGCCAGAACTGGTTCGCCGATCTGGACGGCCGCTTCCCGTTCCCCTTCTCCACCCTGCCCGCCTCGCTCAACTGGCAGCTGGCCACGTGGCTGGAACTGGTCGGCGCAGTGATGCTGCTGCTCGGCCTGGCCACGCGCTCGGTGGCCTACATCTTCTGGGTGCTGACCGTGGTCGCCATCGCCGCCGTGCACTGGCCCGACCAGTGGAACGGCCTCGGCGAACTCTGGCAGGGCTATGCCATCACCGACCAGGGCTATGGCAACTTCAAGCTGCCGCTGCTGTTCCTGGCCATGCTGCTGCCGCTGATCCTCAACGGTGGCGGCGCGCTCAGCGTCGACCGCCTGCTGGGCGGCCCGCAGCGCGCGGCAGTCGGCGATGACAGCCTCGGCTGGGGCGTCAGCCTGATTGCCCTGCTGCTGCCCATTGCCGCACTGCTGCCTGGCATTGGTTTCGGCGGTGCCCTGCTCGGCGGCGCCCTGCTGCTGGCCCATGTGCTGCGCCGCCGCCGCAGCGCCTGATCTGCTTCCGCCCTTTCCCATTCCCCTTCGCATCGCATTCCGTCGCCTTCCGGCGGCGTCCATCCCGCACGCCCTGCGTGCACATCCAAGGAGTCACCACCATGTCCGTCTCGACCAAGAACACCGCTGCTTCCCGCCTGCCGCGCATCGGCGCCATCGGCATCGCCCTGGCCGGCGGCCTGCTGCTGGCCGGCCAGGCCGCTGCCATCCAGCCACTGGCGATCAGTGCCGTGGCCATGAGCGCCGCCGCCGAAGGCAAGTGCGGTGAAGGCAAGTGCGGCGCCAACAAGGCCGCCACCAGCAAGCCCGCCGGCAAGGCCAAGGTGGCCGAGGGCCAGTGCGGCGAAGGCAAGTGCGGCGACGCCTCGTTTGCCCGCACCGACCGTGACCACGACGGCCGGGTCTCGCGTGCCGAGTTCAACGCCGTGGCCGGCAAGCGTGCCGCCGAGTTCGACCGCATCGATGCCGACCACGACGGCTACATCAGCGAACAGGAAGCACACGACTACCTGCGCAGCGTCTACACCGCCAACGGCAAGCCGATGCCGAAGGGCCTGTTCTCCCGCGTCAACGACTGATTGCCCCCCAACGGCGCCGCCCCCACGGCGGCGCCACTGCCCTGGAGTACCGCGCATGTCCCTGCCCCTGCCTTCCGCCAGCGCCGGTCTTGGCCTGCGCCGCGGGCTGATTGACGAGCTGCTGGCGATGCCCGCCGATGCCATCGACTTCCTCGAAGTCTCGCCCGACAACTGGATCGGCGTAGGCGGTGCCCACGGTGCCGCGCTGCGCCAGCTGAGCGAGCGCCACCGCCTGACCTGCCACGGCCTGTCGCTGTCGCTGGGCGGCCCGGACCCGCTGGACCGCAACCTGCTGGCACAGACCCGCGCCTTCCTCGACCTGCACCAGGTGCAGCTGTACAGCGAACACCTGAGCTACTGCGCCGCCGGCGGCCATGTCTACGACCTGCTGCCGCTGCCGTTCACTGCCGAAGCCGTGCACCACGTCGCCGCACGCATCGCCCAGGTACAGGACACGCTGGGCCGACGCATCGCGGTGGAGAACATCTCCTATTACGCCGTGCCCGGCGCGGACATGAGCGAAATCGACTTCATCACCGCCGTGCTGGCCGAAGCGGACTGCGACCTGCTGCTGGACGTCAACAATGTCTTCGTCAACGCCTGCAACAACGGCTACGACGCCTTCGAGTTCCTCGCACGCGTCCCCAGCCACCGTGTCGCCTCGCTGCACGTGGCCGGTCACTTCGACGAAGACGATGGCTTCAAGATCGACACCCACGGCGCGCCGGTGAAGGGCGTGGTCTGGGCGCTGCTGCGCGAGGCCTACACGCGTGTCGGCGTGCGCCCCACCCTGCTGGAACGCGATTTCAACTTCCCGCCGCTGGCCGAACTGCTGGCCGAAGTCACGCAGATCCGCCAGGCCCAGGCCGAGGTGCTGCTGCCGGAGATGGCCCATGGCTGAGTCGCTGGCCACCCTGCAGCAGCGCTGGGCCGACCATGTACGCGACCCGTCGATGCCCGCGCCTGATGGCATCGAGGCGCGCCGGCTGGCGGTGTATCGCCGCCTGTGCATCGACAGCTTGGACAGCCTGCTGGCCGGCAGCCTGCCGCGCCTGCAGGAACAACTGGGCGAAGCGCGCTGGCGGGGTCTGGTCGAGCATTACTACGCGCATCATGCCTGCCACACCCCGCTGTTCCCGCAGATCGCCAGCGAGTTCGCTGCGTGGTTGGCAACGCAGGACACCTTCGCGCTGCCCGGCTGGGCGGCCGAGCTGGCGCACTACGAAAGCACCCAGCAGGCGCTGCACATCGAAGCGCGCGACGCCGGGCATTCGCTGCAGCACACGCCTGCGGGCAGCGACGTACTGGCGCTGTCGCCGCTGGTGCGGGTACTGGGCTACCAGTGGCCGGTACATGAGGACGCCGCGCTGGACGATGCCGCCGCCAGCGGGCCGACGCTTCTGCTGCTGCGCCGCCTGGTGGACTACCGGCTGCAGGTCGAAACGCTGGTTCCGCTGGCGTATGCGCTGCTGTCGGCCTTTGGCCATGACGGTGCAAGCGTGGATGACGCGCTGCAGGTACTGGCCGATGCACATGGCGTGAGCGCCGATGAACTGCGTGCGGTTGCCGCGCCCGTGCTGGGCGAACTGTGCGCGGCCGGGGTGCTGGTTGTGCTGACCGGGTTCTGAGATTGCCGGCCAGCGGCCGGCACTACCCACTTCCATTTCGAGGTTTGAACTATGTCTGTTTCCAACACTTCCTTCCTGCACGGCTGGCGCCTGTTCGTGGCCATTGCCATGGTGCTCATCGCCTTCGCGCTGGCCGCGTTCGCCCTGCACGCCGACGTGGCCGAGGGCAGCCGCGCGGCCATCCGGGTCACCGCGCGCACCTCGTTCCTGCTGTTCCTGGTGGCGTTCACCGCCTCGTCGTTCGCCAGCCTGTTGCCGGGGCCGACCAGCCGCTTCCTGCTGCGCGAACGCCGGATCATCGGCCTGTCGTTCGCCTTCTCGCACCTGCTGCACGCCATCGCGATCACCGCGTTCGGCATCCTCAACCCGGCGTTCTGGCCGGCACGCTCCGCGCTGGCCAACCTGCCCGGCACGGTGGGCTACGTGGCCATCCTCGCGCTGGCGATCACCTCGCATCGCGGCATCGCCCGGCGCATGGGCCCCACCGCATGGCGCCGCCTGCACGTAACCGGCATGTGGATCATCGCCGCGGTGTTCATCTACTCATACTTCAAGCGCGTGCCGGCCAATTTCTGGTACGCCGTACCTTCGGCCCTGCTGTTCACCGCCTTCGTGGTGCGCGCCATTGCCAAGCGCGCGCAGTCGCTGAAGCGCGGTGGGCATGCACGGCCGCTGCGGGCGGCGTGACGGACCGGGGGGCACGGGGTCGGATCCCATTTCCGCAGGAAATGGGATCCGACCCCAGGCCGTTGCGGGGTCAGAGCCCTTTGCCGATGGCAAAGGGATCCGACCCCAAGGCAGGCACTACGGCGCGCGACGCAGGGTGAACAGGGTGATTTCCGAAGGCACGCCGATGCGCGCCGGGAAGCCGGCCCACAGGCCAGCGCCGTTGCTCACGTACAGGGTCATGCCATCCACCTCGTAGCGGCCGGAGACAAAACCACCGTTGGCCCGCTTCACCAGCTGGTCCATGCCGATGATCTGCCCCCCATGGGTGTGGCCGGACAGCTGCAGCTTCACCCCGCGTGCGGCGGCTTCGGCGGCATTGCGCGGGCGATGGTCAAGGAGGATCACCGGTGCGGCCGGATCGGCACCGGCCAGCGCCGCCTGCAGGTCGGGCAGCGGCAGGCCGTAGCGCGCCGCCACCGGGTCAGTGACGCCGGCAATGGTCAGCGCCGCATCGCCGCGCCGCACCTGGGTGTGGCTGTTTTCCAGCACCTGCATGTGCAGCGCGCGGAAGGCCTGCATCCAGTCGCTGTACTGCGCGTAGTACTCGTGGTTGCCGGTGAT
>DOKO01000219.1:5997-8312 GCA_003510825.1 Stenotrophomonas sp. | reverse complement strand
AAGGGATCCGACCCCGCCTGGATCAATGGCCCATCGCGCGCTGGGTCTGGCGCTGCTGCTCCTGGTGCTGCTGGGTGTCCTGCTGCAGCACGTTCGGTGCACCCTGCACCGCGCCGCTGTTCAACGCCATGCTCTGTTCGCTGGCGGCCTTCACGTCCACCGCCGCACGCAGCGCGGCCGGATCGTTCATCGCGCCCTGCACGGCGAACAGGCGCTCGCCGTTGGTGCTGGGCACCACCGAATCAATGCGCTGCAGGCCGGCTTCGTGCGACTGGCGGGTCAGCGATGCGGCAGCCGCTTCCAGCGAATGGCGATCCTTGAAGGTGCCGGCCGGCAGCTGCTCCAGGCTGTTCACCGCCTGGTTGTACATCGGGTTGCGCGGGTGGCGCTCGTCGTTCAGCAGCGGGCGTTCGCGTGCTTCCTGCATCGCGCCCTGGGTCTTCGGACCGATGATGCCGTCCACGGCCAGGCCGTTGTCCTTCTGGAACTGGCGGACCGCCGCTTCGGTGTTGCGGCCGAACTTGCCGTCCTCGAACAGCGGCTTGCCGTCGGCACCGACATAGCCCAGGTGGCCGAGATTCTCCTGCACCTTGCGCACGCCTTCGCTGTGGTCGCCCTGGCGATGGATCTCGTTGCGTGCGGCCTGCGGTGCGGCCGCGGTGGCCTGCGCCGGCGCGTCCTTGTGATGGCCCTGCTGCTGCGTCTGGGTGCGCGTCTCGAGCAGGTCACGCGCCTTGTGCAGCGGGTCGGAGGCGAACAGCTTCCAGTTCGGGTGGTTCTCCACCTGCTTCAGGTAGTCCTCCACCGGCATGGTGTGTACGCCCTGCTTGCCGGTGGACTGGCTGATCAGCAGCTTGTCGGTGTTGGGGTCGCGCACCACCATCACGATGTGGTCGATGCCGTTCCAGTGCTCGTGCTTGGTCTTGGCCGTATCCAGGCCGATCACCATGCCTTCCTGCAGCGCACCCGGCTTGAGGATGTCGTCGCGCTGCAGCAGCACGCCCGAATCCTTGTAGGCCTGCTGCACGATGCCGCCGGAGCCGGCGAAGCCCAGCTTGATGCGGTCCGCATCACCGTAGACGGCGTGGCCGGCCTTCTGGTTGATCTCGTCCTGGGTCTTGTTGAGCATCGTGCCGACCCAGCCCGAGCAGTCCACGTAGCCCTGGTCGACGTTCTTGCCGGTGATGCCATTGCCACGGTAGTACTGGCTGGACGGGATGTTGATGGCGTACTTGACGTCGTCGTACTTCACGCCGGCCTCGTAGGCGGCGCTGAGGCTGATGCCCGGCTTGTCCTGGTTGGCCGCCACGGGTGCGGCCACGGTGGCGGCGGTCGGTGCCGGCACCGTCTGGGTCGGGCCGGCTGGTGCCTGCACCGGGGCGCTGCGTGCCGGCGCATCGGCGCTGATCGGCGCGATGTTCTTTTCCGGAATGCTGATGCCGTCGTACTTGCGGTCGTAGTACTGGGCGAAGGTGCTGGCCAGGTCCTTGTCGTTCATCGTGCTCATTTCCGCACGCGTGTGGCCGGTCAGCGCCTGGATGTCACTGCCGATCTGGCCCATGATCCGCGGCCGCATGTTGATCACATCGCCGTGGCCATCACGCACCACGCCGAAGGTGCCGGTGGCGATGGCGGTCTGGATGGAGCCATAGCCGGCCGCACCCTGCTGGTGTGCCAGGTACAGGTCCAGGCCGGTCGGCGAGGCTTCGCCGGACAGGTACGGGTGGCCGGTGCGCTCATGGCGCTTCTGCATGTCGGCCAGGTTGCGCTGGAACATGTCCGCGGCCGCTTCGGTGTTGCGGGTCGGGTCGTACTCGTGGCCGGTCAGGCCGAACTGGCGCGCCGACGACGGCAGGAACTGGAACAGGCCCTTGGCGTCGGTACGGTTGTTGTGCGCGCGTTCGTCGAACTGCCCACCGGTCTCGATGTGGGCGAAACGCAGGAAATCCTCGCTGGAAATACCCTTGCGCTGTGCCACCTGTTCGATGATGTCGAGAACTTCCTGTCTGCTGTAGTCACGCTGTGCCATGACGTTTTCCTCTGGGGTTGATGGAGCGGCCTGGGCCGCGTTTCGCCAACCGGACTCATCCTTGAGTCATCAACATGTCGGTCAACAGGTACTGCGATGTGTGCTTACGGCGCCGCGTAGGCCTTGCGGGCGGCGTCGTAGCGGTAGTGGCGCGCGTCGGCGGCACCCAGCGCACGGGTCTGGCCCGGGGCGGCGATGGTGGTGCCGGTTTCGCTCACGCGGATGGCCGGCAGGTCGCTGCCCGGCACGGCCTCGAAGGCCAGCGTGCCCTGGCTGCTGACGCAGG
>DOKO01000219.1:0-5811 GCA_003510825.1 Stenotrophomonas sp. | reverse complement strand
AGGCCGCCGAATTGTCCTCGCCGGTGATCACGGTGCCGGCGCTGGCCCAGACCTGGCCATCCTCGGATTTCTCGTAATCCGGGTTGAACAGCAGGATCTCGTAGCTTTCCACGCTGACGCCGCTGCTGAAGGCGCGGGTCGGTACGGCCAGCACCAGCTTGCCCGACGCCGTGCGGTGTTCCACCGGCTTGCGCTTGCTGTCCACGTCCGGCGCGCTGCCGTAGGCACCGATGGCGCCGATCCACGGTTCAGCGCCCTTGAACACCCACGGGCGGTCCGGCTTGTCGCCGGTCAGGGTGAAGGTTGCTTCGGAGAGAGTGACGCGGCTGTCCGGGCCAGCCTCGTCTTCGCCGGCCTTGCCGAACTTCTGCGGGGTGTTCCAGGCAAAGCCGGTGTAGTAGCGGGTGCCGGCCACTTCATAGGTGTGGCCGAACCAGAACGTGGCCACGCTGCCGTTGGCCACTTCGTAGGAAACGGCGCCATCGCCGTCCACCTGGTAGATGAAGTACAGCACGCTGCCGGCATCGGGCGGCGTGGCAACGGCCGCGGGGGTCGCGGCGGCGGTAGCGGAGCTCTGCATCGGGGCAACTTCCTGTCGTGGCGCGTCGGCGCCCTGCGGTGACGCGGTCGAGGTAGAAGGGGTGCATGCGCTGGCCAGCAGCGAAACGGCAAGACCAGCCAATGCCAGACGCAATCGCGTACGGGCCGGTGCCAGGCAGACGGTGGGGGAATGGATCATGCGCCTCTCCATGGTGTGCGGGCGCTGGGCAAGACGGCCAACGCAGAAAACCGGCCACCCACGCAGGGGCAGCACGATGTAGTGATGAGCCGGTCGATTCCTTCGACCTCGCATGGGAGAGCCCATCGCGGCGGATCATGGCACAGCTGCGACGGCGATCACAGGGGGAGGCAGACGTGAAGGCGTGAGCAATCCCGTGAAACTGCAAACCAGTTCTCAGATTTTCCCGTCACGCAGGTAGTCGAACAGTTCGGCGTCGCCCTTCAGGCCCAGCTTGAGCATCGCATCGCCCTTCTGCCGGCTGATGGTGCTGACGCTCTTGTGCAGCTGCAGGGAGATTTCCTTGACCGTCATCCCGGTGCCGAGCAGTCGCAGCACTTCCACCTCGCGCGGCGACAGCGGCTTGCCATCCCCCTCGCGCATGCGCCAGCTGCCCGCTTCCTCCACACGGTCGCGCAGGCTGCGGCTGATGTAGGACTGGCCGCGATACACCGTCTGGATCGCCTGCGGCAGTTCCTCCATCGACGAGCTCTTGTCGACCAGGCCGAGCACGCCGCAGTCCAGCACCATGCGCAGGATGGCCAGGTTGTTGGACACGCTGAGCATCAGCACCGGCAGGTCGGGGTAGCGCCGGCGGATCATGCCGATCATCGCGAAGCCATCGGCCTGGGCGCTGCCGGGCATCGAGTAGTCGGTCACCAGCATGTCGCAGGGCTGGCTGGCCAGCACAGCCATCAGCGCCTGCACGCTCTCCGCTTCACCGACGACCCGGCCGACGCCGCTGGCTTCGATCACGGCACGGGTGCCGATGCGTACTACGGGGTGGTCGTCTGCGATGATGATGCGCAAGGTCATGCTCTAGTATGGCCTTTCGGGCAGTGCCGGCCGCGAGCTGCGCGGTACCAGGCGGGTTTCTGGGAGAACGTCGCAGATGCGGAACCGGGCAGTGCGTGGATGGGTCCTCTTGCTGGGGCTGCTGGGCCTGTCCGTGCTGGCGCAGGCCGAACCGGGCCCCCTGCCGTTGACCGTCCTGCAGCGCCAGTTCCTGGTCGCGCATCCGGTCATCGTTGCGGGCCAGTATGACAGCGGTTGGCCACCGTTCGAGGACCTGCAGCAGGGCCAGCCGACCGGGCTGGGACCAGAGTACCTGTCGCTTCTGGCTCGTCAACTCGGCGTGGAACTGCAGTTCCGTCGCTATCCGGACTGGAATGCCGTGCTGGATGCGGCATGCCGCGGCGAGATCGACGTGGTGATGAACACCGCGCTCAGCCCCGAACGCGCCCGCTGCATGGTCTATACCCGTGCGTATGTGGAAGCGCCGCTGGCGATCGTCGGGCGGCCGGGTGATCTGCGCGCATCCGAAACGCCGGACCTTGACGGGCTCCGGGTGGTCATCGAACAGGACTTCATGACTGCCCCGCAGGTGCGTGCGCGCTTCCCGCGGGCCCGACAGCTTGTCGCAAATGACACGCAGACAGCGCTCGCCATGGTCAGAGACGACAAGGCGGACGTCTTCATCGGCAATGCCTACGTCGCCACCGAACTGATCGCGCTGAAGAAGATCGACGGCGTGGTGATGCTGCGGCCCAGCGATCTGCCGCCCGAGCGCCTCCACTTCGGCGTGCCCAATGGCAGCCAGCCGCTGGCCGAAGCGCTGGATGTGGCGCTGGCCGCCAGCAGCCCCTCCCAGCGCGAGGCGTTGATGGAGCACTGGCTGCCGCCGCTGACGTGGTCGGCGTCCGCGCAGCTGGCGCTCAGCCAGGCCGAGAAGCGCGTGCTGCAGGAATCATTGAAGATCGGCTTCGCGCCCACTGCGGCACCGCTGTCCTTCGCCGACGACAACGACCAGCCCAGCGGCCTGGCCAGCGACTACCTGCGCCGCCTGCTGCAGGCCGGCGCCCACCTGCAGATCGACCCCAGCCACGACTGGTTCGACGTGCGAGCCAAGGCGAAGCGCGGTGACCTGCAGGCGGTGATGGGCATGCCGATCGATTCGCAGTACCTGGGCCCGGACTGGGTGTTCAGCCAGCCCTTCATCAGCGTGCCCAACGTCATCGTGACCGCCCGCGACAGCCCGGTGCTGCTGGGCCTGTCCGACCTGCAGGGCAAGCGCGTGCTGCTGTCCGACCCGGAACGGGTGCGTGGCTACGTGCTGCAGCAGGCACCGCTGGCGCGCATCATTCCCACGCGCAGTGCCGAACAGGCGATGCAGCGCCTGGCCGACGGCGAGGCCGATGCCTACGTGGGCAACCTGGCGCTGGTCGACCAGCTGCTGCGCAACCAGTTCGCCGACCGCCTGCAGATCGCCGCCCCGGCCAACTTCAACGATGAACTGGCACTGGCCGTTCAACGCCGCTATGCCGCGCTGGCCACCACCTTCGACCGCCTGCTGCTGCAGATGACGCCACGCGAACGCGAGGCCCTGCGCGACGACTGGCTGGCCACCGAGTACCACCACGGCGTGCAGTGGAGCACCCTGCGGCGCTGGGGTATCCCGCTGCTGCTGATCCTGCTGACCGCGCTGTTCGTGTATGCGCTGGGCTACTGGCGCCTGCGCCGTGAGGTGGCCGGGCGCCGGCATGTGGAGCAGCGCCTGGCCGATGTCACTGACAACCTGCCGGCCATCGTCTACCAGGCGCGTCGCGCCGCCGATGGCGCACTCAGTTTCCCCTTCATCGCCGGCGACGTGCAGGCCCTGTTCGGCATCTCGCCGCAGCAGGCGATGGACGATGCCGATGCGCTGCTGCAGCGTATCGACGCGGAAGATCGCGTGCTCATCGTGCGCGGCACCGCCTTGGCCGCGCGCAGCTTCGCACCGCTGTCGTTCGAGTTCCGCGTGCGCACCACGGATGGCAACGCGCGCTGGGTGCGCACCCAGGCGCACCCGTACTCGGCCGACGCCGGTGCGGTGACCTGGAGCGGCTACTGGGTGGACGTGAGCGAGGCGCGCGCGCAGGCCGATGCACTGGCGACGGCCAAGGTCGAGGCCGAGCAGGCGGTGGAAGCCAAATCGCGCTTCCTGGCCACCATGAGCCATGAGATCCGCACGCCGATGAGCGGCGTGCTGGGCATGCTGGAAGTGCTCTCGCATTCGCCGCTGGACCAGGAACAGCAGCGCATCATCGGGGTGATCGAGGATTCCGCGCAGATGCTGCGGCAGATCCTCGATGACATCCTCGATTACTCGCGCATGGAAGCCGGCGCGCTGCGCCTGGCACCGGTGCCGATGCCGCTGCGGCCGCTGCTGGAAAGCGTGTGCCGGCTGCTGTCGGCGCAGGCCACCGCGCGTGGCCTGGACCTGCAGGTGGAGATCGATCCGCGGCTGGCGCAGGCGCATGAGGTCGACGGCGTGCGCGTGCGGCAGATCATCTTCAACCTGCTCAGCAACGCCATCAAGTTCACCGCGCAGGGCAGCGTACGCCTGCAGGTGGATGTGCTCGGTGCCACCACCGAGGAGGGCAGCCAGCCGCTGCGGTTGACCGTGTCGGACACCGGCATTGGCATTGCCGATGAGCAGATCCCGCACCTGTTCGCACCGTTTGCCCAGGCCGGCGCCCACATCCAGCGCGAGCACGGCGGTACCGGCCTGGGCCTGAGCATCTGCCACCGCCTGGTACAGAAGATGGGCGGCGAGATTTTCCTGCACAGCGTGCTGGGCCAGGGCACGCGGGTGGAGGTGCTGCTGTCGCTGGTGGAGGCGCGTGCCGATGACGTGCAGGCGCTGCTGTCCGAACAGGAGCAGACGGCGCTGCTGCCGCCGGCGCTGCGCGAGGCCCGCGTGCTGGTGGTGGAGGACCATCCCACCAACCAGGCGATGATGGCCTGGCGCCTGCAGCAGCTGGGCGTGCAGCATGTGCTGGTGGATGACGGCCAGCAGGCGCTGGACCGCCTGTCGGTCGAACGCTTCGACCTGGTGATCACCGACTGCCGCATGCCGGTGCTCGATGGCTTCGCCTTCGCCCGCCTGCTGCGCGAACGCGAAAGCCGCAACGGCCAGCCACGCCTGCCGATCCTGGCGCTGACCGCCAGCGTGCTCAACGATGACGCGCGGCGCTGCCGTGATGCCGGCATGGACGACGTGCTGGCCAAGCCGCTGTCGCTGGCCACGCTGCGGCAGGCGCTGCTGCGCTGGTTGCCGCAGGCGGCGGCACTGGAGGCCGAGCCGCCGTCTGAGGCACCGGTACGGGCACGGGCCAGCGAAGACGCGCCCGCGCTGGAACTGCCTGACCTGGCCGCCCTGCAGCAGCGCTTCGGCTCACTGCAGGTGGCCACCCAGCTGCGCGACAGCCTGCTGCAGGCCAGCGCGGCGGACATCGCGCAGCTGCAGCGGGCGCTGGGCGAAGGTGATCGCGCCAGTGCGATCCAGCAGCTGCACCGCATGGGCGGCGCTTTGGGGTCGGTGGGGGCGCGTGGCCTGGCCGAGCGCGCGGCGGCGCTGGAACAGCATCTGCAGCAGGCCAGCGATGCCGACGCGGCACCGGTGCTGCAGCAGGTCGGCCAGTTCGTGCAGCACCTGCAGCAGCAGCTGCAACGGCTGGCAGGCTGAGTGGCCGGCTACTGCGACGCCTGCTGCTGCGAAGCCTGTTCCTGCAGGTAGGCGATCACCAGGGCGCGGCGTTCGGCGCTGGGGAAGGCGTTGTACATGCGCGTGCCCGGCACCACGTGGGTGGGCGACTGCAGGAAGGTATCCAGGGTCTGCGCGCTCCACACGAAGCCGGCGCGGCGCATGCCGTCCGAATAGGCGTAGTCGGGCAGGCTGCCGGCGCGGCGGCCGATCACCGCGTGCAGGTTGGGGCCGAAGCGGTGGATGCCACCGGCCTTGACCGTGTGGCAGCCGGCGCAGATCTCGAAGGCCTGCTGCTGGGCCTGCAGGCGTGCCTGTTCGGGCGTCAGCGGTGCCGGCGGCGTGCGCTGGCAGGCCGTGGTGGCCAGGGCGAGGGTCAGGGCGAGGGTCAGCAGCAGGGGCAGGCAGGCGCGCATGGGCGGGCAGGATAGCGGTGTGCCCGCGGCAGCGGGCTGCGACATGCGGTCGCAGCCCGGCGCCATCACATGCCCGAGTAGTTCGGGCCGCC
>DOKO01000220.1 GCA_003510825.1 Stenotrophomonas sp. | reverse complement strand
CTCGCTGTCGATCATCAGGCCGTCCATGTCGAAGATGACGGCATCCGGGAGGAACGACAGCGCAGCGAGGGACGTCATGGGGCGAACAGGGTGTCCAGGTCGGTGGGGGTCAGCATCCGCCATTGGCCTTCGTCCAGCCCCTGCAGGTCCAGGCCGCCCACGCGGCTGCGGTGCAGGGCCTGCACGTGGTTGCCGACGGCGGCGAACATGCGGCGTACCTGATGGTAGCGGCCTTCGTGCAGCACCAGGCGCGCCTTGCGCGGGCCCAGCACCTCGAGTTCAGCCGGCAGCAGGGGCGTCTTCTCCGCTTCCAGCATCAGCGTGCCGCTGGCGAACTGCGCCACTTCGTCACCGCGCAGGTCCTCGGCCAGTTCCACTTCGTAGACCTTGGGCAGCTTCGACTTCGGCGAGATGATCCGGTGCAGCAGGCCACCATCGTCGGTCAGCAGCAGCAGGCCGCTGGTCTCGCGGTCCAGGCGGCCGACGGTGGACAGCACCGGGTCGCGGTCGCGGAAGCGCGGCGGCAGCAGATCGTAGATCAGGCGGCCGGTGTCCTTGGTCGAACAGGTGTAGCCGGCCGGCTTGTACAACGCCAGCGACAGGCCCACCGGCGGGTCCAGCGGCTCGCCATCGACCCGGATCGCCTCGTGCGGCACCTGGTCATCGGCGTACAGCACTTCGCCGTCGGCATCAGTCACGCGACCCTCGCGGAACATCCACTGCACCTGCTTGCGGCTGCCGTAGCCCAGGTTGGCGATCAGCTTGACCAGCTTCACTTGCCCTTCCCCTTCACCGCCTCGACCAGTTTGAAGCCATCGCGCTCGGCGATCACGCGCACCGCGCCGAAGCTCTCGTTGAGCGTGTACTCGTACGGCAGGTGGCGGTTGGCCACCACGTACAGGCGGCCACCCGGGCGCAGCGCCTGCGCGGCCACGGCGATGAAGCGCTGGCCGATGTCCGGACGGTCGGCGCGCGACGGCGTGTGGAACGGCGGGTTGCTGATGATGACGTCGTAGCCCGGCTCGACGCCGGCGGTGACGTCGCGCCACAGGAAGCGCAGCGGCAGCGCACGCGGCGGCGGCGCCAGGTTCAGTTCGGCCAGGGCCAGCGCACGCTGCTCGGCTTCATACAGGTCCAGCGCGGTGATCTTCGGGCAGCGCTCCAGCAGCTCGCGCGACAGGTAGCCGTAGCCGGCACCGAGATCGGCGGCACGCCCGGCCAGGTCGGCCGGCAGGTGTTCGGCCAGCAGTGCCGAGGCCGGGTCGATGCGGTCCCAGGCAAACACGCCCGGGCGGCTGAGGAAGCGGCCGCCGACGATCGGACGCACCGCGTCCAGCGCGCTCCAGCGCTTGGCCAGGTCGGCATCGTGCTGGCCCTGCAGCGGCGCGGTCCAGTACACGCGGCAGTGGTTCTTGGTCAGGCAGCCGCCGAGGCCGGTCAGCTGCTTGAGGTCGCCTTCGCCGGAGCGGGCGCCCTCGTTGTTGGACTGGCAGGCGACGATGCGGCCACCCTCGGCCACCAGGGCCAGGGCGCGGGCGAACAGCGCGCGGGCTTCTTCACGCTGGCGCGGCGGCAGCACCAGCACCAGCGGGTAGCGGCCCTTGCCGGCGGCATCGTCGATCTGGCCGCTGACGGTCCAGCCGGCGGCCTGCTGCAGCGGCTCGGCAAACGGGGCGAAGCTCTGCTCGCAGTGCACCTCGCGGTTGCCGGCGATCTCGCGCAGCGGCCAGCCATCGCGGGCACGGAGGAAGGCGACCGGGCCGTCGGGCCAGTGCAGGGTGCCGTTGCTGAACGGCAGGAGCAGGGTCTGCAGGGGGGCGTCGTTGCTGGAGGCCATCGGCGCGGGTACTTCAAGCGTAGGGCCGTCCATTGTACCGCCCTCGCCGGGCCGGCCCCGGGGGCCCGCTTTGCGAAAGTTCAACGGGCTGTTGATGCGCCGACAACATCGAAGCGTTCAGGGTAAGGGCTCCCCCAGCAAACCCCAGGAGAACCTGCATGCGCGCCTTGTTCGTCGGTGGAGTGGTCGACAACAGTGAAATGGACCTGGAAGGGAGCCATCCGCCCGTGCACTACCCCGAGGACACCGGTGGTGGCCATTCGCGCTACCGCCTGCACCAGGTCGGTCATGGTGCCGATGGCAGCGTGGCCTATGCGGTCTATGGGGCACCGGACCTCGCCGACGACGAAGTGGCCCGCGTGGCCGACGAGCGTGCCTATGCGCGCCGGTTCGAGGCAACGCCGACCGTGTTCGAGCATTGAGATGCGGGGTGGCGCCGGGCATGGCCCGGCGCTACCGTTTCACGCCTGTGACGGCGCCTTCGGCGGCAACCGGCTGACGCTGGCGATCTCGTCCAGCCAGACGTGGTGCTGCTGCACCGGGTTGTCGTAGTCGTCCAGGCGCAGCTGGCCGTTGCTGCCTTCATCACCCGCTTCATTGCGGTACTGCTGCAGCGTCGGGCGCACGGCCACGGTGCCCAGCAGGCGGCGGCCATCATGCAGGGTCAGCTGCACCTGCCATTCGCCACCCAGCTGCGGCAACAGGGCTTCCAGATGGGCGATCTGCGCTGGATCGGTGTGGATGCGGGGCGCAATACGGGACATCGGTGAACCTCCTGGGTGCTCAGTGCAAGGCGTCGCCACGGCGTTCCGGCTGCACGCTGCGCACGGCCGAAACCAGCTGCGCCACCGAGTACGGCTTGGCGACGTGTTCCTGGAAGCCCGAGGCCAGCGCGCGGCGGCGGTCGTCGGCACGCGCCAGCGCGGTCACCGCCACGGCGGGAAGGTCGGTCGCCGCCACGCCCATGTCCTCGCGCAGCGTGCGCACCAGGCCATAGCCATCCATGCCCGGCATGCCGATGTCGGTCAGCATCACCTGGTACTGCAGGTGGCCGCTGTCGGCCAGCAGGGCCAGCGCTTCACCGGCCGAACTGACCGCCGAGACACTGGCGCCCTGCTCTTCCAGCATGCGCCGCAGGTATTCCAGCACTTCCGGCTGGTCATCCACGGCCAGCACATGCAGGCCGCGCAGCGGATACGGCTCGACCACGGTCGGATCAAGGATCGGCCCGCTGAACACTTCGCGCAGCGGCCGGCGATCGGCATCAGGCAGGTACTGCGGCAGGCGCACGGTGAATGTCGAGCCATGGCCATGGCCGTCGCTGGCCGCGCTGATCGTGCCGCCGTGCAGCTCCACCAGCTGCTGCACGATGGCCAGGCCCAGGCCCAGGCCGCCATGGCGGCGGGTGGTGGTGCCATCGGCCTGGCGGAAACGGCTGAACAGATGGTGCAGGAACTCCGGCGCGATGCCGTCGCCGGTGTCGCGCAGGGTGATCGTCCAGTAGCCGCCATCGGCACGCACCTGCGCCTCGATGCGGCCTTCGGCCGGGGTGAACTTGATGGCGTTGGACAGCAGGTTCCAGAACACCTGCTGCAGGCGCGTGGCATCGCCCAGCACCAGGCAGGGCTGGTCGGGCAGCTGCAGGCTGACATCCAGCGCCTTGCCCTCGGCCACCGGCTCCTGTGCCCCCAGGGCTTCGCCCAGCTGCGTGCGCAGGTCCAGCACTTCCACTTCCAGCTGCACCTTGCCCAGCAGCATGCTGCTCAGGTCCAGCATGTCCGAGATCAGGCGCTTCTGCGCCGTGGCGCTGCTGGCGATCACGTTCAAGCCCTTGAACAGCGGGCTGGTGTTGTCCACCCGCTGCAGCAGCAGTTCGCTCCAGCCAAGGATGGTGGTCAGCGGCGTGCGCAGCTCGTGCGACAGCGTGGCCAGGAACTCGTCCTTCAGCCGCGCCATGTTTTCCGCGGCACTGCGCGCGGCACGCTCGGACTGCAGCAGCTCCTCGCGCGCCAGTTCGATCTCGCGGCGCTCGGTCACGTCCGGGCTGCTGCCAGCCAGGCCGATGAAACGGCCCATGCGCGAGAAGCGCGGCCGTGCGTTCATTTCCAGCCAGCGCCACTGGCCGTCGGCCCGCCGCGCGCGCACCAGCGCATGCATCGAGCGCTGCACCGTCAGCGCTTCCTGCAGCTCGTATTCGAACACCGAGGCGTCGTCCGGATGCACCAGGCCGCGCCAGACATCTTCCGGCACGCGGGTTTCGTCGCCGCCGAAGAATTCGCTGAAGGCGCTGTTGACGAAGCGGGCATGGCCGCGCTCGTCCAGCACCCAGACCGGCATCGGCAGGCCATCGGCCAGCGCGCTGAAACGCGCCTCGCTCTCGCCCAGTTCCACTTCGATCTGCTTGCGCGCGGTCACGTCGAAGAACAGGATGCCGACCTTGTCCTCGCCCGGCTCGCCCACGCGCACCGCGTCCACCGCGAACGAACGGCCCAGCGCGCGCGCATCCATTTCGAACTGCGCCGGCTGCCCGGTACGTGCCACTTCGCCGTAGATGCGGAACCAGTCGCGTTCGTGCTGCGGCTCCAGCGCGGTCATCCGCTTGCCCTGGGCACCCTTCAGGCCGGTGTGGCGCTCGAAGGCGTCGTTGACCTCGATGAAGCGATAGTCCACGGCCTGCTCGCCTTCGAACAGCACCTGGATCACGCAGAAGCCGGCATTGATGTGCTCGAGCACGCCGTGATGCAGGTCGGGTTCGGGCGCCGGCGCCTTCAAGGGCGGGCGCTCCACAAGGGGCGGCAGTGTGGACAAGGGCGTGGGGGACGGACCGGGTGGAGGTACAGCATCTTCCAGAGCGCGTATTCACAGCGTCAAGCGACGTCAGTCAGGCTTGACGACCATGAATTCGCGACAACTGCTGTCGCATATGACGCAATCGGCCATTGCTGGCGCCCGGCCGCAGGATCACACTCGACCTGTAAACCGACACCGCCCCGATCACGGGACGCAGGAGACCACCATGAACCGCTCGCTTTCCGCCGCCCTGCTGCTGGCAGGCGCCCTGGTCGTGGGCAGCGCCACCGCTGCGCCACGCACTGTCACCGATCCGCAGGCACCGCGGGCGCTGCAGGCCGATGGCCCGGTCAGCGTGAAATGGGACGATCCGGCCACGTTCACCGAGATCCGCCGCAGCACCAACCGCTTCGAGGCACAGCGCGGCGACTGGGTGCAGCAGCTG
>DOKO01000077.1:3511-3926 GCA_003510825.1 Stenotrophomonas sp. | reverse complement strand
GCCAGCGCCGCCAGCACCAGCGCCTGCATCACCGCAGGCAGATGCAGGTTGATCCAGCGCCCGTCAGCCGTACGCAGGCTGCCATGGTCCAACCCGGCGTCGCCGGCCAGCCGCCCCTGTGCCGGCGTGCTGCTGAAGCGCATGCGCAGCCGGCGGCCCGGCGCGTAGGCGGCAAACACCACGCTGGCAGGCACCACGCCGGCTGCGGACACGCGCACGCTGCAGACGAAGTCGGCATCGGCAATACGCAGGCGGCGGATGCGGGAACGGGTCATGCGCGGTCGTTGCGGGCGGGAAAGCGCCGCCAGAGTGCCACCGTTGACGCCCGGCAGACACCCCGACCACGGACACCCTTCGGGCAAACCTCTATCATGGTCGTCTTTAGTGCACGGATTCCCCATGGCCCTCACCGCCA
>DOKO01000077.1:0-3304 GCA_003510825.1 Stenotrophomonas sp. | reverse complement strand
TCCCCATGGCCCTCACCGCCACCATCCGCAAGGCCGAGCTGCAGATCAGCGACATGGATCGCGGCTACTACGCGACCCACAACCTGACCCTGGCCCAGCACCCGTCGGAAACCGACGACCGCCTGATGGTGCGCCTGCTCGCCTTCGCCCTCAACGCCGACGATCGCCTGGAGTTCGGCCGCGGCCTGAGCACCGACGACGAGCCGGACCTGTGGAACCACGATTACACCGGCGACATCCTGCAGTGGATCGACCTGGGCCACCCTGATGAATCGCGCATCCGCAAGGCCTGCAACCGCAGCCGGCAGGTGCAGGTGGTGAACTACGGCGGCAATGCCTCCGAGATCTGGTGGAACAAGCAGGGCAAGGCCCTGACCCGCTTCGACAACCTGTCGGTGGTGGACCTCGACGGCGCCTTCGTCGAACAGTGGGGCCAGCAGATCCAGCGCGCCATGCGATTCAGCGTGCTGATCCAGGATGGCGAAGTGCAGATCATCAACGACCAGATGCAGCTCGACATCATTCCGAACTGGCGCAAGCGCGCCAAGGCATGAGCACGATCCGCTGCGACGTGCTGGTCATCGGTGCCGGCGCGGCTGGCCTGATGACCGCGATCACCGCCGGCCAGCGCGGCCGCCACGTGCAGGTGATCGACCATGCCAACAAGGTCGGCAAGAAGATCCTGATGTCCGGTGGTGGCCGCTGCAACTTCACCAACACTGGCACCACCCCGGCCAACTTCGTCTCCGCCAACCCGCATTTCTGCAAGTCGGCGTTGGCGCGCTACACGCCGTGGCACTTCATCGAGATGGTGGACAAGCACGGCATCGCCCATCACGAGAAGGAGCTGGGACAGCTGTTCTGCGATATCTCGTCCAAGCAGATCGTGAAGATGCTGGTGGACGAGTGCCAGGCGGCAGGGGTGCAGATCCGCACCGACTGCAGCGTGCAGCGCGTCGAGCACGGCAGCGATGGCTTCCGCGTGCACACCACCCAGGGGCTGTTCCACTGCGCCTCGCTGGTGGTGGCGACCGGCGGCCTGTCCATCCCGAGCATGGGCGCCACCGGCTTCGGTTATGAGCTGGCCCGCCAGTTCGGCCACCAGGTGCTGCCCACCCGCGCCGGCCTGGTGCCGCTGACCCTCAGTGGCACCCACCAGGAGCGGCTGGCCGATCTCAGCGGCGTCGCCCTGCCGGTCGAGGCGCGCTGCAACGGCAAGAGCTTCCAGAACTTCATGCTGCTGACCCATCGCGGCGTCAGCGGGCCGGCCATCCTGCAGATCTCCTCGTTCTGGCAACCCGGCGATGCACTGGAGCTGGACCTGCTGCCGGGCCAGGACGCGACCGAGTGGCTGCGGCAGATGAAGCGCGACCGCCCGGCGGCCGAACTGCGCACGGTGCTGGCCGAGGTGCTGCCCAAGCGCCTGGCCCAGCGCCTGTGCGAACACTGGCTGCCGGACCGCCCGGTGCGGCAGCTGGATGAACCGGTGCTGCGCCAGGCCGGCCAGCTGCTGGGTGCCTTCCCGCTGGTGGCCAGCGGCACCGAGGGCTACCGCACCGCCGAGGTCACCCTGGGCGGCGTGGACACCGCCGAGGTGTCGTCGGCCACGATGGAATCCAAGCGCGTGCCCGGCCTGCATTTCGTCGGCGAAGTGCTGGATGTGACCGGCTGGCTGGGCGGCTACAACTTCCAGTGGGCCTGGGCCAGCGGCCATGCCGCGGGCAGCGTGGTGTGAACCGCATCGCCGTTCCAACGCTGCAAGGGGCGCGCGCATGGACGGACTGGCGCGCATCGTGTATCTAGATTTGCAGATTGGGGAGCAGTGCATGCAGAACGCGAACGACATCACCATCCGGCTGCTGATCGTCGATGACAGCGGCGAGAACGCCGAAGCCATCGTCAGCACCCTGCGCAACAGCGGCATCGCCGTGCGCCCGTGGCGGCCGCAGGATGCGGCAGAGCTGTCGCAGGTTCTTGCCAACCAGGCCATCGACCTGGTGCTGGCCTCGCCGTCGCAGGGCATCCCGCTGCCACTGGTGGCCCAGCACATCGCCGCCAGCGGCAAGGACATCCCGCTGGTCCTGCTGGCCGATCGCATCGACGAGGACGAACTGGTCCAGGCCAGCAGCAACGGTGTCCGTGCCCTCGCCCTGCGCCAGCGCAACGACCACCTGCTGGCGGTGGTGCGCGACCAGTGGGTCGACCTGCAGGCGCGCCGTGGCCTGCGCCGCATCGAGGCGCAGATGCGCGAGACCGAGCGCCGCTGCGATGCCCTGATCGCCTCTTCGCGCGACCCCATCGCCTATGTCCACGAAGGCATGCACATCCGTGCCAACGATGCCTATCTGGAAATGTTCGGCTATGAGGACTTCGACGACATCGAAGGCATCTCGCTGCTGGACATGGTCGCCGCCCAGCACGTGGACAGCTTCAAGCAGCTGCTGAAGTCGCTCAGCCGTGGCGAGGCGCCGCCGCCGCAGTACCAGCTGGACGCGCGCCACCAGGATGGCAGCGCGTTCCCGGCCACCATGGAATTCACCGCCGCCACCTACGAAGGCGAGTCCTGCCTGCAGGTAGTGTTCCGCCGCCGCCTGGAACTGGACACCGAACTGGCCCGCGAGGTCGAGGACCTGCGCCAGCGCGACCAGGTCACCGGCCTGCTCAACCGCCCCACCTTCATGCTGCAGGTGGAAGACGCGGTGGCCCAGGCCGGCCGCAGCGAGGGCCAGTTCGGCCTGCTGCTGGTCGAACCGGACCACTATGCGCGCCTGATCCCCGATATCGGGCTGGACTCGGCCGACACCCTGATCGGCGCCATGGCCGCGCTGCTGGCTGAAGTGGTGGGCGATGACGCGCAGATGGCGCGCTTCGGCGAACACAGCTTCGCGCTGCTGCAGTCCGGCGCCTACGCACAGACGCTGGCCATGGCCGAGCGCATCCGCGAAGCCTTTGCCGCGCACGTGTTCACCATCGGCGCGCGCTCTGCCACGGTCACCGTCAGCCTCGGCGGCGTGCAGGTGGGCGAAAAGATCGCCAGCATCGGCCAGGTGCTGGCGCGTGCCAGCGAATGTGCGCAGGCGGCTGCCGCACTCGGCAATACCACGCGTATCTTCGACCCGGCCGCGGTCGACCGCATCGAGGAAGAGCGCGTGCAGCGCTGGGTCGCGCGGATCCGCGAGGCGCTGGCCGGCGACGGCTTCCAGCTGCATTACCAGCCGGTGCTGAACCTGCAGGGCGAGCCGCTGGAACTGTACGAGGCCTACCTGCGGCTGGAGCACAACGGCGAGCTGCTCAGCCCGACCGC
>DOKO01000075.1:8797-9397 GCA_003510825.1 Stenotrophomonas sp. | reverse complement strand
GCGCAGCCGCAGCTGCCCGTCCTGGCGGGCCAGGCTGCTGCTGGCCAGCGTACGCGCCTGCGGATCGAACCGCGTCAGCACCTGCTGCAGCGCCACGCCACGTTCCGGTGCCGCACGCAGGGCCGTGCGCGCGGCGTCGGCGAAGCCCGGTTGCGCGATCAGCGCGGCGACATCGCGCGCACTGGCATCAGTGATCGCCTGCACATCGCCGGCCCGCGCCTGCAGCGGGGCCTGTGCCAGCGCCGAAGCGCTGCCCAGCATCAGCGCGAGCAGCGCCGATGCACGAAACATCCATTGATTCGTCATGAACATACCTGTCGGGAAAGCTGGCAGCCGCCAGCGGAGGCTGCGCCGCGAGCCCCCTGCTTCCCCACGCGACGCATGCCGCCACGCTACGTGGCACGCGCCCGACAGTCCGTTATCCGCCGCACAGTTCCGGCAGCGGCTGGCGCATGTGTCACGCCCCGCAGCCGCCGAGCATGGGCCCGGCGCTGCAGCCCCGCATGGTCAGGCGTTGGCCATCCACTTCAGGATCAAGCCGGTGACATAGGCCAGGCCGGTACCGGTGGCATAGCCCACCGTGCCCAGCAGCACGCCCAC
>DOKO01000075.1:1351-8700 GCA_003510825.1 Stenotrophomonas sp. | reverse complement strand
GCCCAGCAGCACGCCCACCGGTGCCAGCGAAGGATGGAACGCCGCCGCCACCACCGGTGCCGACGCCGCCGCACCGATGTTGCCCTGCGAACCGATGGCGAAGAAGAACAGCGGCGCACGCAGCAGCTTGGCCACGACCCACAGCACCAGCACGTGCGTTGCCATCCAGATCGCACCCAGCAGGAACAGCCAGGGCCGGTCCAGAAGCGACAGCAGATTCATCTGCATGCCGATGCAGGCGATCAGGAAATACAGGAACACCGTGCCCAGTCGCGAGGCACCGGCGGCTTCCAGCCGTCGCGCGCGGGTGAAGCTCAGGCCCAGGCCCATCGCGGTGGACAGCAGGATGACCCAGACGAACTGGCTGTCCAGGCTGAACTGGCTGGCCCAGCTGACGTTGGCCTTGAACCAGCCCGCCAGCGGCGCCGCGATTGCATGGGCGAGACCGACGCCACCCAGCGCCACGCCGACGATGATCATCAGGTCGGTCATGCTGGGAATACGGGCGTTCTGTGCGTCGTAGGCGCTGATGCGCGCCTTCATTTCATCGATGGCGCGGGTATCGGCGCCGTTGCGGGTATCGATCTGCTGCGCACGGTTGGCCAGGAACAGCAGGATGGCCATCCACAGGCTGGCGCAGGCCACGTCGACCACCGCGAACTGGCCGAAGGTGGTGGCATCGACGCCGAACACTTCACGCATGGCCACCATGTTGGCGCCCCCACCGATCCAGCTGCCGGCCAGTGCGGCCATGCCGGCCCAGGTATCACCGGCCACCGTTTCCGGGTGGATCAGCTTCATGGTCTGGAAGGAGACGATGGCGCCGAGCACGATGCCGGCGGTACCGGCGCAGAACACCACGAGCAGTTTCGGGCCGAGCTTGGCGATGCCCTTCAGGTCGATCGACAGGGTCAGCAGGACCAGCGCGGCCGGCAGCAGCACGTCGCGGGCCACCGGGTTGTACAGCGCGGTGTTGTGGCCATCGATGACACCGGCGGTGTTGTAGATGGCGGGGATGAAGTAGCACAGCAGCAGGGCCGGCACCCAGGCGAAGATCTTCTTCAGCAGCGGGGTCGGGCCACTGGCCGCCCAGAAGATCAGGGCAAGGGTGGCGGCAATCAGGCCGAGGCCCACGATGTCGTTGCTGATCAGGGCAGTAGCGGGTTCGGTCGGCATGGGATCCTCTGTCGATCGAAAGAGCGGAAAAAAAACGCCGCAGGATGCGGCGCTGCCCGAGGTTAACATCGCCTTCACGCCGGGTCATGCTGCGCTGCTTGCCGCGGCTCCACGACCTGCGCAGAATTGCCCCATCCCCGACGCCCCATCGCCAACGGCATATCACCGGCACATCGCCATCGGAGCAGGTCATGCAACTGGGTGCTTTCTCGGTCAGCCTGTCAGTGAAGGATCTGTCGGCCTCGCGCGGGTTCTACGAAGCGCTGGGCTTCGTGGTGACCGGCGGTGATGCCGCACGCAACTGGCTGGTGCTGCGCAATGGCGGCATCGTCATCGGCCTGTTCCAGGGCATGTTCGAAGGCAATCTGCTGACCTTCAACCCGGGCTGGGACCAGTACCGGCAGGAGCTGGGCGAGTTCCAGGATGTGCGCGAACTGCAGGACGCGCTGGATGCACAGGGCATCGAGCTGACCACGCGCACGGATCCGGACGGACAGGGCACGGGGTATCTGCAGCTGGCCGATCCGGACGGCAACGTGATCCTGATCGACCAGCATGTGGAGCGCCCGAAAGGGCGGTGACTGCTCGGGCAGGCGTCGGCCGGAGCGCGCCGGCAATTGCTGGTAGGCGTCGACCTTGGTCGACGGGAAGCGTGCCAACCAAGGTTGGCACCTACCAGAGCGATGACGTGCCAACCAAGGTTGGCACCTACCAGGGCGGTCGGTCAGCCGGGACGCGACGCGCCGAAGTCGAGGGTGACCAGGGTGCCGCGCGGCTCGACGGGTTGCAGGTGCAGGGTCCAGCGCAGGTGCTCGCACAGGCGGGCGATCAGGTCCAGGCCGATGCCACCGCGGTCGGCACGTTCGCCACGGGCCATGCGCGCGTGGATGGCGGCAATCTCTTCCGGTGCCATGCCATGGCCCGGGTCCTGCAGGGTCAGTACCGCCTGCGGGCTCAGCCGCAGTTCGATATGGCCCCGCCCGCTGTTCTCGATGGCATTGCGCAGCAGGTTGCCGATCGCGGCCTGCACCACCGCCAGCGGCGCGACGATATCCACTGGTGCGGCCTGGATGCCGATGCTCAGGTCCTTGTCACCCAACAGGTGGCGATGGTCATCGACGATCTCCGGCAGCAGCTGGTCCAGCGCGATGCGCTCGGCGCGCGCGGCCAGCCGGGCCGGATCGCGGGCCAGCACCAGCAGCAGCTCGATCAGCTGCTCCACGCCTTGCGCCGTGCGCAGCACACGCTGCATCTGCTGGCGCGCGCGTTCGGGCAGGCCCGGCTGCTCCAGCGCCAGCTCGGCCGCACCGGTCATCACCGCGATCGGCGTGCGCAGTTCGTGGCTGGCCGTACTGATGAACACCCGCTCGCGCTCGACGAACTGCTCGTTGCGATCCAGGTAATCGTTCAGCGCGTCGGCAATCGTGTGCAGTTCCGAACTGCCGCGCGGGTCGACGTCGACGCGCTGGCCCTGCTCGCCCGGCCGCAGCGCACCGATATGCTGGGCCAGCAGGCTCAGCGGGCGCACCACGCGTTCCATGCCGAACGAGGCCATCAGCACGGTGACGAACACCATGATGATGCCGGCCAGCATCACCCAGCGCGTGGCGAACTGTTCGAGGTCGTGGAAGTCGGAGATGTCCAGGGCCAGGGCGACCCGCCCCATCGCGCCGGTGTCGCGCACCATCACCGCCGTCTCGCGCTCGCCCACCATCACTCCGTCATGCAGGCCCGGATGCAGGTCGCGCAGGGTTTCAGGCATGTTCGCTTCGTCGAAGCGGTACAGGCTGAGCGTGTCCGAATCCTGCCAGTGGTACTGCGGCTCGTGTTCGGTGTGCTCGACGATGCTGTCCAGTTCGGAATTGAGCAGCGCGCGCCAGGCGGCATGCTCGGCATGCTCGTGCACGTAGTTGCCCACGCTGAACACCGCCAGCGAGATCAGCGCCAGGTAGCCCAGCAGCCAGCCGATCACACGCCGGTACAGCGGTCCCGGCTTAGGCGCTTTCTTCATCGCTTCCACTGCCTGCACTGCCACTGGCCGCCAACCGGTAGCCGACGCGCGGCAGGGTATGGATCAGCTTGTCGTTGAAGGGGCCATCCACGCTGCGGCGCAGTTCGTAGACGTGTGAACGCAGCAGGTCGCCATCCGGCGGCTCGTCGCCCCACAGGGCGAATTCCAGCTGCTGGCGGGTGACCGCGCCGGGGCTGGCCCGCATCAGCACTTCCAGCAGCTTGCGGCAGGCCGGGTAGAGATGCAGCGCCTGGCCGCCACGCTGGGCTTCCAGGGTTGCCAGGTCCAGCACCAGGTCAGCCACCTGCAGGCGCTTGCGCGGGTTGCGCCCCTGCGCGCGCGTCAGCAGAGCCTCCAGCCGCACCTCCAGCTCGGGCAGGGCGAAGGGCTTGGTCAGGTAGTCATCCGCACCGGCGCGGAAGCCGGCAATCTTGTCCGGCAGCTCGTCGCGGGCGGTCAGCATGATCACCGGCACCTCCGAGCCCTGGTCCGTACGCAGGCGGCGCAGCACTTCCGGCCCTTCCATGCGCGGCAGCATCCAGTCCAGGATGACCGCGTCGTAGGGGTGGCTGGCCGCCAGGTGCAGGCCGGTGATGCCATCGGGGGCCACGTCGAGAACGTGCCCGCGCGACTCGAAATAGTCGAACAGGTTGGCCACCAACTGGCGGTTGTCCTCGATCACCAACAGGCGCATGCACGGAATGTCCACGGAAGTTCGTACCATGGTAGCGCTGACCATGTCGGAATGCGGTCGCCCTGCGCTTGCCTCCGACGCCTTTCCCACGCCCTGTTTCCGACAATGGCCGTTTTGCTCCCGGAGCCCGCTGTGCCCGTAGCCCTGCCCCGCCGCTGGTTCCTGCCCCTGCTTTGGGTGCTGATGATCGTCTCGCTGGGCGCCGGCCTCGGCATGCGCCAGCCGCAGCCGCCGGACGAGCCGCGCTTCGTGCTGGCCGCGCGGGCCATGGTCGACAGCGGGGAATGGCTGCTGCCGCACCGCGGCAGCGAGCTCTACGCGGAAAAGCCGCCGGTGTTCATGTGGCTGCAGGCCGTCGCCCACCAGGTGGTCGGCAGCTGGCAGTGGTCGTTCCTGCTGCCCTCGCTGCTGGCGGCCCTGCTCAGCCTGTGGCTGGTCTCGGACCTGGCGCGACGGCTGTGGTCGCCACGGCACTCCCTGTACGCGATGGCGGCGCTGTTCTGCACGCTGCAGTTCGGGCTGATGGCCAAGCGTGCACAGATCGACATGGTGCTGGTGGCAATGACCACCGTGGCCCTGTGGGGCCTGCTGCGCCACCTCAGTGAACGCCGCAACCTGCCGGCGCTGTGGCTGGCCGGCTTCGCCGCCGGCCTGGGCACGGTGACCAAGGGCGTGGGCTTCCTGCCGCTGCTGATGGTGCTGCCGTGGTTCGGATGGTGGCTGTACCAGCGCCGCCGCGGGCAGGCCGTGTCCGGCCCGCACCCGGCCACCCTGCTGTGGCTGCTGCCGGCCTTCCTGCTGGGCACGGCGGTGTGGCTGGCGCCGCTGGGCTGGGCCCTGCTGCACGAACCCAGCGCATCGCTGCAGTCGTATGCGCACGAGCTGCTGTTCAAGCAGACCGGCACCCGTTACGCCAACGCCTGGCACCACCGCCAGCCGGTCTGGTACTACCTGCAGGTGATCCTGACGCTGTGGCTACCCGGCAGCCTGCTGCTGCCGCTGCTGGCCAAGCCCTGGTGGCGCCGCCTGCGCCGCGGCGACCGCCGGCAGTGGCTGCTGCTGGGCTGGGCGCTGCTGGTGCTGCTGTTCTTCAGCGCCAGCCCGGGCAAGCGCGAGGTCTACGTGCTGCCGATGCTGCCGGCGATGGCCCTGGCCGTGGCGGCGCTGCTGCCGGGCCTGCTGCGCCGCCTGTGCGTGCGCCGCTACCTGTTCGGCTACAGCCTGGTGCTGATGCTGGCCACTGGCACGCTGGGCGTGATGATGATGACCGACAGCCACTGGGTGCAGGCCCAGCTGGCGCGACGGGCGATGCCCGATTCGCTGCTGCCGGTGCTGGGCAATGGCCTGCTGGTCTTCGCCATTGCCGTGGCCACGCTGGCGGTCTGGCTGCGGGTGCGTCGTGCGGCCCTGCTGGTGCTGCTGACCCACGGCATGCTGTGGATGCTGTACGGGCTGGTGCTGATGCCCACGCTGGATCCCTACGCTTCGGCGTCTGCGCTGATGCAGCGGGTCGGCAAGCGGATTGGTCCGGATGCCGAACTGGCCCTGGTGGCCTGGCGCGAACAGAACCTGCTGCAGGCCGACCGGCCGGTGCGTGAGTTCGGCTTCAAGCGCCCCTGGGCCGAGCAGTGGCACGATGCCGGCCCGTGGCTGGCCGAGGCGCCGGAAAAGCGCTGGGTGCTGGTGCTGGACAAGGCCATGAGCCCCTGCGTGGATCCGGCCCAGGTGATCGATATCGGCATCGCCAACCGGAACCGTTGGCAGCTGCTGCCGGGCAGTGCCTGGGACGCCACCTGCCATGCCGAACGTGCCGGTGCATCGGAAGAAGAAGACTGAACGGTGGCTCGCGCCGGGGCCGCGTTAACCCGGCGCGAACAGATGTACGACCCTTCTCCGACATGAAGGTGACGAGCATGGCCGCGGATTCCTGCCATGGCCCCTTCCCGCATGCCCGCTCGTCCCCTTGTCCCGGCTTTTGCCTTCACGCCTTCGTGGCTGGCATCGCGTTTCGCACTGACGCACCTGCTGCTGCCGTTGGCCGTCGGCGTTCCGCTGTTCGTCCTGTTGATGGGCTTTGGGGGTGACCAGTGGGTGGCCGACCACCTGTTCCGCCTGGAGGGCGGCCACTGGGCACTGCAGGATGCCTGGCTGACCCGCGCGGTCGTGCACAAGGGCGGCAAGTGGCTGAGCACGGCGGCGGCCCTGGTGGCGATCCTGCTGTGCTTCCACCACTGGCGTCGCGGCCGCGACCGCACCCTGCGCTGGGCGCTGCTGTACGTGGTGGTCGCGATGGCACTGGGCACCGGCCTGATCTCGCTGCTCAAGGCGCTGGTGCCGATGGACTGCCCCTGGGACCTGCTGCGCTATGGCGGCCACGAGCCCTTCATCGGCCTGCTGGCCAGCCGTCCCGAGGGCATGCCTGCACGCGCCTGTTTCCCGGCCGGCCATGCCAGCGCCGGCTACGCCTGGCTGTGCCTGTACTTCTTCGCCCTGCTCTGGCGCCCGGTGTGGCGCTGGGCCGGACTGTGGATCGGCCTCGGCAGCGGCCTGGTGTTCGGCATCAGCCAGCAGCTGCGCGGCGCCCATTTTCTTTCGCATGACGTTGCCACGGCCTTGCTATGTTGGCTGCTGTCGCTGGGCCTGTTCCTGATCACGGAGCGGCTGCTGGCCCGGCGCACGCTGGAACGTCCGACCCGCCAGGAGGCACGTGCATGAATGCATCGGTCCAACGTTCGCTGCGCCTGCCGGCGCTCGCCAGCCTTCACCGCTGGCGCCCGCAGCTGTCCACCGAAGCGCTGATCGCGCTGACCAGCCTGTTCTTCGCCGTCGCCGGCAACGGCCTGTTCTGGCACAGCGCCATGGCCAGCCATCCCGGCAGCCTGCGCTACGCGCTGTCGCTGTTCCTGCTGCTGCTCGGCGCGCACGGCGTGCTGCTGGGCATCCTCGTCTGGCGCTGGAATGCCAAGGTCGTGACCAGCGTGCTGCTGCTGGTGACCGCCTTCGCCGCGCACTACATGAGCCAGTTCCACATCTACCTGGATGCGGACATGCTGCGCAACGTACTGGCGACCGATCCGAAGGAAAGCCGCGAGCTGATGACGGCCTCGCTGGTCTGGCCGGTGCTGCTGCTGGCGGTGCTGCCGATGGTGCTGCTGTGGCGGGTGGAGCTGCGCCGCCGCAGCTGGGGCCGCACCCTGCTGTGGCGCGTGGGCTTCCTGCTGGT
This sequence comes from Stenotrophomonas sp., assembly GCA_003510825.1. Lineage (GTDB taxonomy): Bacteria > Pseudomonadota > Gammaproteobacteria > Xanthomonadales > Xanthomonadaceae > Stenotrophomonas. Next base: position 1,596 of record DOKO01000075.1, on the reverse strand, counting down.
GGCGGCGGTCACCGCCGTGGGTGGCGCGCTGATCTCGTTCCAGGATGTCTCGGCGCTGATGCGCAACCAGCGCGAAGTGCGCTACCTGGCCACGCCGGCCAACGTGCTGCTGGGCATGCCGCGTGCGCTGCGCGGCGACAACCCGGTGCAGCGCGCGCCGAAACTGCCGATCGGCACCGATGCCAAGGCCACCCCGCGCGCGCCGACCAGCAAGCCGCGGCTGCTGGTGATCGTGATGGGCGAAA
>DOKO01000075.1:378-1090 GCA_003510825.1 Stenotrophomonas sp. | reverse complement strand
CAGAACTGGGGCCTCAACGGCGGGCGCAACACCACCCCGGAACTGGCGCAGGCGCCGGTGATCAATTTCCCGGACATGCATTCGTGCGGCACCAGCACCGAAGTCTCGCTGCCCTGCATGTACTCGCCGTGGGGCCGGCACGAGTACGACGAGAAGAAGATCCGCGCGCACCAGTCGCTGCTGCACGTACTGAACCGCGCCGGCGTCACGCCGTTGTGGCGTGACAACCAGTCCGGCTGCAAGGGCGTCTGCGAAGGTCTTGATTTCCAGTCGCTGTCCGACGCGACCACGCCCGGCCTGTGTGCCGATGGCCGCTGCATGGATGAGATCCTGCTGCAGGACCTGGCCGCGCAGGTGCGTGCCAAGCCGGGCGATCGCGTGGTGGTGCTGCACCAGCTGGGCAACCATGGCCCGGCCTACTTCGAGCGCTACCCGGCGGCTTTCGCGCGCTTCAAGCCGACCTGCGATACGCGTGACATCGGCCGCTGCTCGCGCGAGGAGATCGTCAACAGCTACGACAACGCGGTGCTCTACACCGACCACTTCCTGAGCAAGACAATCGGCACGCTGCAGGGTCTGCAGGACTACGACACGGCGATGATCTACCTGTCCGACCACGGCGAGTCGCTGGGTGAGAAGGGCCTGTTCCTGCACGGCGTACCGTACGCGATCGCTCCGGCGGAGCAGACCAGCGTGCCGATGACGATGTGGT
>DOKO01000075.1:0-219 GCA_003510825.1 Stenotrophomonas sp. | reverse complement strand
GCCGATGACGATGTGGTTCTCGCCGGGCTTCGCCCGCAGCCGCGGGCTGGACCTGCAGTGCCTGCGCAAGCGTTCGGCGGCGTACACCGACCACGACAACCTGTTCCCGTCGGTGCTGGGGCTGATGCAGGTGAAGACGGCGCTGTACGAACGCGAACGCGACCTCTTCGCCGGCTGCGAGAGCTGAGGGGGGGGTGTTCTGGCAGGGCTTGCAGCCCT
>DOKO01000424.1:6816-7047 GCA_003510825.1 Stenotrophomonas sp. | reverse complement strand
GTGGTGGCACCACATGGAAGGCCTGGAAGCGTTCAACGTGCTGGTCAACAGTTGGTGGCGACCGGTGCCGGCCTGGATGGACTCACCGATGAACGCGCTGATGCTGGCCATCCTCGCCCTGCGCGACCTGCCGCCGGAACAGCGCGCGCACTGGCGCACGATGCTTGACCACTATGTCTTCGACGCCGGTGCGCACACGGCCGCGCACGTGCCGCTGGATGCGCAGGGCGT
>DOKO01000424.1:6334-6616 GCA_003510825.1 Stenotrophomonas sp. | reverse complement strand
GCTCGATGCGGTCGGCGCCGAACGCGTGCGCGATACGCTGCGGCGACGCCTGCAACGCTGACACCGGGTCACCGTACTTTCCCCGGGGCAGGCGAATGTGTCCATAATGGCGGTTCCCCCACCGTTCGTGCCCGGCTGCGCTGCCGCAGCAGTGGGCGCAGTCGCCGCATGCCACCGATCTCCAACCGCCTCAACCTGGGCAAGCTGATTCTTGGTCTGGCCCTGCTGAGTACGCTCATCGCCCTCGGCAACACGCTGCTGGCCAGCTACCGCGTGCAGCGC
>DOKO01000424.1:605-6123 GCA_003510825.1 Stenotrophomonas sp. | reverse complement strand
CAGCTACCGCGTGCAGCGCGACCAGCTGGTGGGCAACACCCTGGAAGCCAACCGCGTGTACACCAGCAAGCTGGCCGACACGACGCAGACCTTCCTGCTGTCCGCGCAGCAGCAGCTGGCCTACGCCGCCACCCGCCTCGGCGAAAGCGGCCTTGATGCCGGCCACGCCCAGGATGAAGCCAGCCGCCTGCAGCTGCAGTCCAGCAGCTTCAACTCGTCGCTGGTGGTCAATGCCAGCGGCCTGGTCATCGCCACCTCGCCGCAGACCCTGCAGCTGCAGGGCGAAGTGCTGAAGAGCTTCGGCAACAACCAGGCGCTGGCACGCCGCCAGCCGCTGGTCAGCGATCCCTACCAGTCGGCGACGGGCAAGCTGCTGATCTCGCTGTCGCACCCGATCTTCGACCGCCAGGGCGCCTACCTGGGCTACGTCAGCGGCACCCTGTACCTGCGCCAGCGCAGCGCGCTGCATACGCTGCTCGGCAAGCACTACTACCGCGATGGTTCCTACCTGTACGTGGTCGACCACAACGGCCGCATCATCTACCACAACAACCCGAAGGAAGTGGGCACCTACGCGCTGGACAACCCGGCGGTGAAGGCGGTGATGCGCGGCCACTCCGGCAGCCAGCAGCTGGTCAACAACCATGGCGTGGCACAGCTGTCCGGCTATGCACCCGTGCCGGCCACCGGCTGGGGCATCATCGCCCAACGCCCGACCGAAGCGACCCTGCAGCCGCTGTCGCGGTTGATGACCTCGGTCATCTGGAACGCAATCCCGCTGGGCGTGCTGTCACTGCTGATCACCTGGTGGTTCGCCAGGCGCATCTCGATGCCGCTGTGGCAGCTGGCGCGCAACGTGCAGGAAGGCGAAGACACCGGCAACGCGATCGACCATGTCACCGGCATCCGCGCGTGGTACTTCGAAGTGGCGCAGCTGAAGCAGGCGGTGCTGTACAGCTTCAACGCGCTGCAGGACCGCATCGGCACGCTCAACCGCGCCAGCCGGACCGACCCGATGACCGGGCTGCTGAACCGCCGCGGCCTGCAGAACGCGCTGGAGATGCTGCAGGCGCAGGGCATGCCGTTCGCGATCGTGGCGCTGGACATCGACCGTTTCAAGGCGATCAACGACGGCCACGGCCATGACGTCGGCGATGCCGCCATCGTCCACATCGCCGAGCAGATGCGCCGCCATTCGCGCGAGACCGACGTGCTGTGCCGCGCCGGTGGCGAGGAATTCCTGGTGCTGCTGCCAGGCGTCAGCGTGGCGGCGGCGCAGCAGACCGCCGAGCGCCTGCGCCAGGCAATTGCCGGACAGCCGTTCGCACCGGTCGGCAGCATCACCGTGTCGCTGGGCGTGGCCCATTTCCCCACGTTCCATGCCGACGTGGAACAGGCGCTGCGGCTGGCCGACAAGGCCCTTTACCTGGCCAAGGAACAGGGCCGCAACCGCGTGGTGGTCTACCCGCACGCGGACTGATCTTCGCGCGCGAGCGCCAGGCGATGCCTGGCGCTGTGGCCGCGTCGGTCAGCCCAGCGGGGTCAGCAGGCGCGGGCCGTCGTTGCGGCCGACCATGTAGACGCCGCCCTCGGGCAGCAGGTCGGTACCGGTGGCCTTCTCGTCTTCGCCGGTGATCCACGGGGCCTGCTGGCGCGGGCCCGGGATGTAGGCCGACCAGCGGCCATAGCGCTCCTTCTTCGAGTCAAAGGCGTAGTGGACGGGAATCCGCACGGTCCAGAACTCGGCGTCCTTGTCCTTGCCGGTCGTCGGCGGCTTGAAGGTCCAGTTGCGCGCGGTCTTGACGCTGGACTTGGCCAGCACGTCACGCAGCATGTCCATGGTGCGGCCGGGACCGACCGAGGTCAGGTTGGTCCGTTCTGCAATCACGTCGGCAACCTTGCCATCACGCCCGATCTTGACCAGCAGCAGCACCACGCCCTGGCCGCGGATCGAGGCTGCCTTGTCCGGGTACACCGGCGGGCGCATGTTCAGCGCGCGGATGTCATCGCTGCCGAGGTTGTTCTCGTCGCGGACCTTGTCGAAGTTCGCGTCGGTCACGCGGACCTGCATGGTGTTGCCGGCCAGGTTGTCCGCCAGCAGGCGCAGCTGGACGGTGGTGCGCGCACGCACCGGCTGGCCATCGACCAGCACCGGCTCGAAACGCCACGCCTTGACCGTGCCGTCGACCATCGTCGCCACGTCTTCGGCAACCTTCTCGCGGTGGTCGAGCTGGAAGCCTTCGACCTGGCCATCGCGGCCGATGTCGATGACGCCACTGAGCGTCATGCTGGCCTCGGTCTGCTTGCGTACTTCACGTGCGGTCTGCGCATCGGCGGTACCGATGCAGGCCGCGCCGCCACCGAGGGCCAGGGTCAGGGCCAGGAAAAGGGAAGATCGCATCACACTCACTCCTTGTGCATGAGGTACGAAGCCTACCGCAGGTTGCCGTGCGATGCGTTACGACAGGGCTGATCACGCCAAGCGATGGTCGGCCGCATATGGCGGCGTGTCGGGGTAGTCGGCGCTGGCGAAGCGGGCCTGCAGGCCCTGCCACCAGGCGGGATCGAACAGGTGGCGGTAGTGTTCACGCACCGCCGCCAGCTCCTGCGCCGGCAGGCCCATGAACGGACCGAAGCGCTCGGGAAAAACGTCACGTGGCCCCACATGGAACCATGGCTCGTCGGCGAGCTCCTCTTCTGGCGTACGCGGCTGCGGCCAGGCACGGAACACGCAATCACTGACCAGGCACAGCTCATCGTAGTCGTAGAACACCGCGCGACCATGACGCGACACGCCGAAGTTCTTCGGCAGCATGTCACCGGGGAAGATGTTGTTGCGGGCCATGTCGGTGATCGCCTGCGCATAGTCCAGCACGGCCGCGCGCACGGCCGGCGCGCCCTGCTCGCGCAGGTACAGGTTCAACGGGCGGAAGCGGCGCTGCACGTAGCACAGGGCGATCTCGATCTCGTCGCCCTGCACGCGCACGCTCTGCCCGCACTGCTGCAGCAGCTCGTCCAGCAGCGCCGGGGCGAAGCGCGCGCGCGGGAAGCGCAGGTGGCGGTAGGGCTGTGCATCGAGCAGGCGACCGACGCGGTCCAGGTTGAACACCAGCGCGTACTTCTCCTCCACCTGCTGGCGCGACATCGCCTTGGGCCAGGCGAAGCGGTCGCGGATCAGCTTGAACACCAGCGGATAGCTGGGCAGGGTGAACACCGCCATGACCATGCCCGGCGTGCCCTCGGCATGCACCAGCTGTTCGTGCGGGTGTTCGTTGAAATGGCGGAAAAAGGTGCGGTAACGCTCCGTCTTGCCCTGCTTGGCGCGGCCGAGCACGGTGTAGATCTCGTCGATCGGCTTGCCCGGCAGCAGGCTGCGCAGGAACACCACGGCATCGCCGACGGTGGCCAGGTTGGCCTGGAAATAGCTGCGCGAGACACCGAACAGGTGGGCGACATCGCGGCGCCGGGTCAGCACCGCATCGGCGCGCAGGCCGTGCTCGTCGTTGACCAGGGCGATGATGCAGGGCGAGAAACGGTGTTCGCCGAACACGCGGCCGACCAGGTAGGCGCGACGCTCGCGATAGAACACGGTGTCGAGCAGCTCGATGCTGCGCACCGGCGTATCGCCCCAGTGGGCGAGGTCATCCTGCAGGCGGATGGCGATGGCGGCCGCGCAACGCAGCTGGTGGGCGTAAGGCACGTCGAAGCGGTAATCGGCCAGCGCCCGCTGCAGGGCCTCCACCGGACGCGTGGGCGACACCGCGTAGGTGTGGCGTGCCACCGGATGGGTGATCGCATCGGACGGTTCGATGTCGAAAGCGATGAATTCCAGCGCCGGGTCGACCCCGCGGGTGGCGAACAGGCGCCGCGCCAGGGTGTTGTAGAAGGTCTTGTACAGTTCGGCGTCGATCAGCCCCTGCAGCAGCGCGTTGTAGTGCGCGTGCACCTGCAGCCACAGCGCGCGCACACCGATGGCATCGCCGGCCATGCGCCGCAGCGCGTCCATCCGTTCGGCGATGCACAGGTCGTAGAGGGCGATGCGCTCGACCGCATCCTGCCGTGCAGCGGCCCAGTCGCGCTGCTCGAAGCGCAGCCGCGCCCGGGCGGTGATCGCCGCGAAGCGGCCGTGGTAGTCCTCGAAGCCATCGCGGATGGCCACGGCGATGCGTGGTGCCAGGTCGACGACGATGTCAGGCTGGGACATGCACGGCTCGGCAGGGAGACGGGCATCCACCATACGCCGGCGTGGGGTCGCTTGTGTAGAGCCGAGCCCATGCTCGGCTGCCTTGGCGCTTCGGTAGAGTCGAGCTTGCTCGACTGCTTTTGCAGGGAGCGGTCAAGCAAGCTCGACTCTACGCCGGCGGGCCACCAAAAACGCAACGATTCCTACAGACCCGGGACCGCTGCATTGCCTACCCTCTCAGGCCCACAACGGCACGAGGTGACGCATGCAGCAGATGGCCCTGATCCCGCGCATGGAGGAAGGCACCGTGATCCCGCAGCGCGCCCGTGACGGCTACATCAGCGCCACCGCGCTGTGCCGGTCCGTCAACAAGCGCTGGTCGGACTATCGGGCGCTGAAATCAACGGAGGAGTTCCTGCATGAGCTGACCGCCCAGACCGGATTGGACGAGCATGAACTGATCCACGTGGTCTCCGGCGGCAGCCCGACCATGCAGGGCACCTGGATCCATCCCTATCTGGCCATCAACCTGGGCCAGTGGCTGTCGCGCAAGTTCGCAGTGAAGGTCTCGCAGTGGGTGGTGGAATGGCAGCAGGGGCATGCCAACGCGGTGATGCCCGCGCATATCGAGCGTTACATGCAGAACCGGGCCAAGGTGCCGTACACCCATTTCTCGATGCTCAACGAGCTGACGTTGAACCTGATTGCGCCGCTTGAACAGGCGGGTTACACACTGCCACAGGCACTGGTTCCGGATATTTCCGAAGGCCGCCTGTTCTGCAAGTGGCTGAGGGACCAACGGGGTGTCGACACCGATGCACTGCCCACCTATGACCACACGTACCCGGATGGGCGCACGGTGCCGGCCAAGCTGTATCCCAACGAGTTCTACGAGGACTTCCGCCGCCACTTCAATGAAGTTTGGCTACCGGAAAAGGCACCTGCGTACTTCGCCGCGCGTGACAGCAAGGCATTGTCGTTCGTCTCTGCGCTGTTGCTCCCGGCGGCGTGACTGCGGCCGGAAACAGCCGAGCGTGGCTCGGCTCTACAGATGCAGAGCGCAGCCGAGCATGACGTTTCGTTCTCCTGTGGAGCCGAGCCCACGCACGGCTCCACAGAAGCCGATGGCTCAGATCGCCAGCTCGGACTCCACGTCCTGCACCTTGCGCCGGGCCAGGGCGAGGTTGCTCTTCGCGCGGTCCAGCACGATGTAGAAGAACAGTCCCTTCTTCTTCGCCACCGGCCGCATGATGTGGTACGCCTTGCCCAGCGAGATGAGGATGTCCTCGATGCTGTCGTTGAGATTGAGCGACGCGGCCGTCTTCATCTTGGCGC
>DOKO01000424.1:0-350 GCA_003510825.1 Stenotrophomonas sp. | reverse complement strand
GGCCGTCTTCATCTTGGCGCGGATCACTTCGGTATTGCCCGCGGCCGCCACTTCCATGTCCATGCCGGCGCCGGCCTCGCCCAGCAGCATGCCGCTCTCGTAGTCGACCAGCGCCACGGCCTGCGCGCCATCGATGCCCATCAGTGCATTCAGCGATTCAGTCAGTCCAGCCACGTCATGTCCCCTTGTCGGTGTTGGTTCGAGCCCCTCGTTCCCCTGCGGCCGGGCTCACGATCCGCTGAGTTCGGCCAGGATCGCCTGGCCACATTCCCTGCTCTGCCACAGCACCTGGCCGATCACGCTGCGCTGGTCGCAGGCAGCCATCAGCAGCAGCGGCGCACGACCTTCGC
>DOKO01000426.1:401-27431 GCA_003510825.1 Stenotrophomonas sp. | reverse complement strand
GCTGCCCTCGCTGCTGGCCGCCGCCGTTCTCTCCGCCATGGCGCCGCAGGTGCAGGCCGCCGACCTGCCCACTGGCTTTGCAGCCGTCGGCGGCAGTGCCACCCTCAGCCCTGGCACCAACTCCATCACTGTCACCCAGACCGGCAAGGTCTCGCTGGTCAACTGGTCAACCTTCGACATCGCCCAGGGCAACACCGTCAACTTCAACATGCCCAGTGCTTCGTCCGGGTCGATCAACATCGTGAACGCCTCTACCGGCGGCATCTCCCAGATCGCCGGGACGATCAGCTCGACCGGCAACGTGATCCTGATCAACACCAACGGCATCCTTTTCAACCAGGGCAGCAAGGTCGACGTCGGGGGGCTGGTGGCCAGTACGCTCACGTTCAACAACAACGTTGATCTGAGTGGTACGGCCGAGCTTCCCTTGATATGGAACTTCAGCGGCGGCGGCACGTCCAGCCCCATCATCAATCAGGGCGAGCTGATCGCCAGAACCGGCGGCATCAGCCTCATCGGCGGCACCATCACGAACCTGGGGAGCATCAACGCAGCCAGCAATGCCAGCCTGATCGTCGGCAGTGCCGTCGAGTCCATGCTCATGCAGCCCGGCATCCCCACCGGCAGCCAGCCGGGCAGCTGGAGCCATCTTGTCCAGGGCAACGCGACCAGCTCGGGGGCATCGGCCATCACCCACCTGGGCTCCATCCTGGGCGGCGGGGTGGAAATGAAGGCGCGGGTGCAGGATGGGATGTTCATCAACGGCGTCAACAGCGTCGGCACCGTGCAGGCCCACAGCATCCGCAACGGCAGCCTGGTAGTGGACACCAATGCAGCGGCCAACATCTACTTCGGCTCCGGGGCCAACGCCACCACCCTGGGGTCGGTGTCGGTGTCGGCAACCGGCCGCAACGCCGCAGTCAACACGTGGGGCACGCTGACCGCCGACTCCGTCGTGCTCAATTCCAATGGGGCCCTGCAGCTGGGCAGCACGATCAACGCGGGCCGTATCTCGCTGTACGGCGGCAGCATCCGCCAGAGCTACGAGACGAGTCCCGGCGAAGTGAACATCGGCGCATTGAAGGGCGATGTCGAGGTCACGACCACCGGTGAAGCCGTGTTGAATGCCAGCCGCAACGCCATCTCCAGCATCGGCGGTTCGGTCGGTACCAACCTGGCCCTGGCCTCGACCACCAACGTGGGACAGGACCAGGCGCTGCAGGTGGGTGGCACCACCACGCTCGACGGTCTGGCTGGCAGCAGTGGCGCCCGCGCCGGGTTCAAGCTTGACCACGCCGGCAATGTGTTCGGCAACACCATCAGCGGCGCGGGTGGGGACGTGGCGCTGACCAGCGGCAGCCCGCTGCGCCTGGGCCAACTGGACGTGGACAGCCTGGCCGCAACCGGAAGCGCGATCCGCCTGTCCGGCAACGTGCGCAGCAGCACGGGCCAGAGCTATGGCGGGCCGGTCACGCTGGGCAGCGACGTGCAGCTGTCCAGCAGCCAGGGCGGGTCGATCATCTTCGACAGCACCGTGGATGGTGCCTATGCGCTGAGCGTGGCCACCCTCGGCAACACGACCTTCAACGGCGCCGTGGGGGCCAATACCACATTGGCATCGCTGGCGTCGCTGGGCGGCGGCAGCACCCGGCTGTTCGGCAACGTCACCGCTGCCGATGCCATCACCCTGGGCGGCAACCTGTTCCTGGCCGGCGACGTGGTGCTGACCAGCACCACCGACAAGGCCATCCGCATCAACGGTACGGTCAACAGCGAAGGCGGCGCGCGTGCCCTCACCGTGGACACCGATGGTCTCGCCGTTCTGGGCCGCAGCGTTGGCGGCAGCAGCGTGCTGTCCCGCTTCACCCGCACCGGTACCGGCGGCACCCAGCTGGGCGGCACCCTCAGCGCCCAGGACAACATCGCCCTGCAGGGCGGGCTCAGCCTGACCGCAGTGGGTGGCCTCAACAGCCAGAACGGCAGCATCACCGTGGGCGGGCCCGTCACCTCGATCGGCGCGGCGTCCTTCGCGGCCGCCGGCGACATCGTGCTGGCCAACGCGCAGAACCAGTTTGGCGGCGCGGTCAGCCTGGCCGGCGACACGGTGAAGCTGGCGCAGCAGGGCAGCCTGCAGCTGGGCAATGTGGACGCGGGGGACCTGACGGTGGACGCCAGCGGCGTGATCAGCCAGCTCCCTACTGACCGGATCAGGGCAACCGGCGCCAGCAGCATCAGCAGCCGCAGCGGCAGCGCGCTGTACCTCGTCGGCGCGGGCAACCGGTTCGACGGCACGCTGTCCCTGCGCGGGGGCAATGCCGCCCTGGTCGCGACCGGTACGCTGCGTCTGGGCAACGTGAACGTCGCATCGCTGGATGTCCGTGGTGACACCATCTACCTGCCGCACGCGGTGGACACGGTGGGGCTCCAATCCTATTCGGGCAACCTGTGGCTGCAGGGAGACACCGTGCTGAGCAGCACCCGCGGCCAGCTCGCGCTGAACGGCACGCTGCAGGGTCCGTACGCGCTGTCGCTGGTGGCGGGCGGTCCGGGGGCCTACATCGGCGCGACCACCACCATCGGCGCGCTGTCGGTGAGTGGCGGGGTGACCCAGCTCGCCAGCAACGTCACCACGCAGGGTGACATCAGCCTGGGCCGTGCCGAGGTCATCGGCAATGTCGCGCTGGCCAGCACCGGCGGCGCGGTGCGCGTGGCGGGTACGCTCAACGGGTCCACGACGGATGTCGATTCGCTGACGATCACGGCCGCCGGCACGGTGGACATCGCAGGTAATACGGGCGCCGGCATCCGCCTGCGCGACCTGTCCTTGACCGGTGCGAACGTATTCACGGCCGCGGTGGCCGTCGGCCACGATCTTTCCATCAGCAGCGGCACCAGCATCGTGCAGGCTGGGGCGTTCGACGTAGGCGGGGATGCGCGCTTCATCTCGACGGGCGACATCTTCCTGACCAACCTGGGCAACCAGTTCTCGGGCGACGTGGCGCTGAGCGGCCAGATCGTGAACATCGCCGGCCAGAGCGACCTGTCGCTGTCCGGTGTCAATGTGCGCCAGCTGTGGGCCAACACGCCGGGCCGGCTTACCCTGCGCGATGCAACCAGCGTGTTGTCCACCACCCTGCGCGGTGGCGAGGTGCTGCTGGACAATGCCGCGCTGGGGGCGACCAGCGATGTCGCTGCGGCGAACGCCGGAATCACCCAGCAGGGCAGGGTCAGCGTGGGCGGCGCCAGCACCTGGGCGGCGGCCGGCAACCTCCAGCTGAACAACCTCGGCAACCAGTTCGGCGGTGCCGTGAAAGCCAGTGGCGCGAACATCAGCCTGGCGGCCTCCTCCGCATTGAACCTGGCCGACGTGAATGCAGGCGGCCAGGCAGGTTTCCACGCAAACGGCGTGCACCTGGGCAACGTGACGGCATCGGGGCTGGCTGTGGAGAGCGGCGCCTACATCACCCAGGACGCGGCCCTGGTCCTGCCCGGTGCGGCGATCTTCATCGCCGGCGGCGATGTGGTGCTGGACAACGCCGGCAACCAGTTCGGCAGCGGCGTGCAGCTGATGGGCCGCAACATCACCATCGACAGTGCCAATGGGCTCACCCTGAACGGGGTGGATGCCATCGGCAACCTGCGCGCCACCGCGCACGCCGGTACCCTGCAGCAGACCGGCTTTGTGCGGGTGAATGGGCTCAGTGATCTGCGGGCCAGCGGCAATGTGGTGCTGCAGGAACGGGGAAACATCTTCGGCGGCGCGGTCGCGGTGCAGGGCCAGAACATCCAGCTGAGTGCTGACACGAACCTGGCCGTGGACAGCGTGCGCAACGGCGGCAACGGCACCGTGCAGCTGAAGGCAGGCGGCGACCTCACGGTGGGCGGCGACGCCATCGATACCGGTACCAACGTGCTGTCGCTGGTGTCCACCGGCGGCACGACCACCACCACCACCGCGCTGCGCGGCAACCAGGTCACCCTCGCTGGCGCCACCGGCGTGAGCATCGGCGGCGACATCAATGCCACCATGCTGGCCCTCAACGCCACCGGCAACCGCATCGTGCAGCAGTCCGGTCGCATCGTCGCCGGCACTGCCACACTCGATGCGGGGCAGGGCGACATCGTGCTGGACAACGCCGACAACCGCTTCACCGGCGTGACCAGCTTGGCCGGTCGCGATATCCAGCTGGCGGCGGGCGACCTCCTGCTCGGCAACGTGCAGGCCGGCCGTGACCTGCGGCTGGACAGCAGCGGCAGCATCCAGCAGCAGGCACAGATGCGCGTCGATGGCAATGCCGACCTCCGCGCCAGCGGTGACATCACCCTGTTGCAGGCCAGCAACCATTTCGGCGGTGATGTGGCACTGCGCGCGACGCAGGCGGCCGTGCATGCCGACCAGGCGCTGTCGCTGGCACAGGTGCAGGTCGATGGCCTGCAGGCCACGGCGGGCACCACCCTGTCGCTGCGCGATGCCGTGGTGGCCGACGAGGCGACGCTGCAGGGTGCATCGATCGTGCTGGCCCGTGCCGACGTCGGCCGCGTGGACGCAACGGCGACCGCCGGCAGCATCACCCAGACCGATGGGGTCACCCTCGGCGATGGCAGCACCTTGACCGCCCGCGACGACGTGGCGCTCGACCAGGCCAGCAATCACCTCGGCAGCGGCCTGCAGGTGCAGGGCAGCAACGTGAGCCTGTCCACGCTGGGCGTACTCGACCAGGCCGACGTGCAGGCCGCCGGCCTGGTCGCGCTGTCCGGCGACGGTGTGCAGCTGGGCACCGTGCGCGCCGGCAGCCTGCAGGTGGACAGCCGTGGCGACATCGGCCAGAGCGTGGCCCTGGTGGTGGGCGGCGACAGCCGCTTCGCCGCCACCGGCAACATCGGCCTGGGCCATGCCGGCAACCAGTTCGGCGGTGGCGTGCAGCTTTCCGGCCAGGACGTGCGCATCGACAGCGCCAGCCAGCTGCGCCTGGACGGCGTGGCGGCCGGCGGTGATTTCATGGCCGTGGCCCAGGGCGGCAGCATCCGCCAGACCGGCAGCGTGCAGGTGCAGGGCCGTACGGATCTGGTGGCGCGCGACGACATCATCCTGCTGGAGAACGGCAACACCTTCGGCGGCGCCGTGGCGCTCGACGCCAGCGCCACCAGCGTCAAGGCCGACAGCAACCTGCGGGTGGATGGCCTGCATACCCGCAACGGCGGTACGGCATGGCTCGCAGCGGCGGGTGACCTGACCCTGGCAGGCAACGCGATCAACGTGGGTGGCGGTGCGCTGGTGGCCAACGCCATGGCCGGCCAGCTGCGCTCCGCCACGGCCGTGGACGGCGCTGTGGTGATACTCCAGGGCCGCGACGGCGTGACGGTCGGTGCGGACATCAACGCGGGGCAGCTCGTGCTGACCAGCGACGCGGGCGATGTGCGGCAGCAGGCCGGGCGCATCCATGTCAGCGATGCGGCCGCGCTGCTGGGCAGCAACGGCGACATCGTCGTAGACAACGCCGACAACCGGTTTGACGGCAGCCTGCTGCTGATCGGCCGCGACATCCGCGTGGCGGCCGGTGATCTGCAGCTGGACGGCGTGCAGGCCAGTGGTGATCTGTCGCTGGCCAGCAGCGGCAGCATCGTGCAGAGCAATCAGATCGAAGTGGATGGCAACGCCCGCTTCATCGCCAGCGGTGACATCACCCTGCAGCAGGCCGGCAACCGTTTCGACGGTGACGTGGCCCTGCAGGGAGGTGTCGTGCGCATCAGCGCCGATCCGGGCCTGTCGCTGCAGGGCGTTGTCGCCGACCAGTTGGATGCCAGCACGCAGGGCGCGTTGTCGTTGTCGGCGGCGACGGTCAGCGGTGACACCCTGCTGCAGGGCGGTTCGATCGCGCTGTCCAGCATCGACGTGGGCAGGCTCGACGCCACCGCCGCCAGCGGCGGGATTACCCAGGGCGGCACGGTCACCCTGGGTGCCGGCAGCCAGCTCTCGGCCAGCGGCGACATCGTGCTGGGCAATGCCGGCAACCAGTTCGGCAGCGGGCTGCAGGCACAGGCCAGCAACATCACCCTGGCCAGTGCCGGCCTGCTCGATCTGGCCACCGTGCAGAGTACGGGCGCCGCAGTGCTCAGCGGCAACGGCGTGAACCTCGGCGCGCTCAGTACCGGCAGCCTGCAGGTGGACAGCGGCGCGGGCATCACCCAGGGCAGCGCATTGAGCGTTGACGATGACAGCCGCTTCACTGCGGCCGGTGACGTCGTGCTGAATGACGCCGGCAACCGCTTCGGTGGGGGTGTGCAACTGGGTGGCCGCAACGTGAGCATTGCCAGCGCAGGTGCGCTGCGCTTGGACGGCGTCACCGCCGGCGGCGATCTGGCAGCGCGTGCACTCGGTGGTGACCTGACCCAGGGCGACAGCCTGTCGGTGGCCGGTCGCAGTGCGCTGCAGGCCAGCGGCAACCTGGTGCTGGCCGATGCCGGCAACCAGTTCGGTGGTGGCGTGACGCTGCAGGGGCAGGCCGTGCAACTGCGCGCGGCGGGCAACCTGCAGGTGGAGGATCTGCGCAACGCCGCCGATGCTGCCGTCAGCCTGTCGGCGGGCGGTGACCTGCAGGTCGATGGTTCGGCCATCAGTACCGGCACGCAGGCGCTGCAGCTGGCCAGTACCGGCCAGCTGCGCAGCAACGTCGCGCTGCAGGGCGACGGCGTGCAGCTGCGCGGCAGCAACGGCGTGGTGCTCGGCGCCGATGTCACTGCCGGCAGTGACCTGCAGCTGGCCAGCGTCAGTGGCGACATCGTGCAGGCGGGGGGACGCATCGTTTCCGGTGGCAGCACCGGGGTCGACGCCGGGCGCGGCAACGTCGCACTGGGCGCGGCAGGCAATGCCTTCGGCGGAACGCTCGCCCTGCGCGGCGCGGATATCCGTGTGGCCGGTGGTGACCTGCAGCTGGCCGGCGTCGCCGCCAGCGGCGACCTGGTGCTGGACAGCAGCGGTGTGATCACCCAGGCCGGCACGGTCGACGTGGGCGGCGATGCGCGCTTCACCGCAGCCTCGGCGGTCGACCTGGGCAGCACGGGCAACCGCTTCGGCGGCCGCGTGGCCATGCAGGCCCAGCGGGCGGTCATCGCCAGCGCTACCGCGCTGGACCTGCAGGCTGACGTCAGCGGTGATCTGGGCGCACGCAGCGGCGCAGGGCTGCAGCTGGCGGGCGACATCGGCGGCAATGCCAGCGTGCTCGCAGGCCGGGTGAACCTGGGCCGCACCACTGTTGGTGGCAACCTGCAGGTGGACAGCAGCGCTGCCATCAGCCAGGACGCGGCGCTGGCCGTGGCCGGTACCACGCGCCTGTCCAGCCGTAGTGCGGTGGTGCTGGATGCGGCCGGCAACACCTTCGGTGGCGCCGTGGACGTGGCCGGCAACGGCATCACCCTGGCCGCAAGCGGCGACCTGCAGCTGGCGGGCCTGGACAACACCGCCGGCGGTGGCATCGCCCCGCAGGCGGACGGCGGCGCGGTGAAGATCTCCGCCAGCGGCAACCTGTTGCTGCCGGCAACGCGCATCGACACCGGCGCTGCGGACCTCAGCCTGTCCTCGGGCGGCATCCTGCAGACCCAGGCGGCGCTGGCCGGCGGCAATGTCAGCCTCGGCGGAACCCAGGGCGTGCAGCTGGGCCACGATGTGCGTGCCACTGGCACGCTGGCCCTGGACAGCGATGGCGCCATCACCCAGTCGGCCGGCACGCTCACTGCAGCGCGCCTGCAGGGCCGCGCCGGCGGTGCCGCAACGCTGGCCGGTGCCAACCAGATCGCCCAGCTGGGTGATTTCAGCGCGGCCAGCCTGGACCTGGCCACCCAGGGTGGGTTGCAGGTGGCGGGCACGGTCAGCAGCCGCGGCAGCACCCAGCTGGAAACGCGCGGCGGCGACCTGCTGATCGAGGGCAGCGTGCAGGGCGACAACGTGCGCCTGCTGTCGGCCGGTGGCATCCGTGCCGGCGACACCGGCCGCATCGTCGCGACCACGCTCAGCGGCCGTGCCGCCGGTGCCACCCGCCTCGGCGAAGCGGACCGGTTCGTGGCCAACCAGGTGCAGACGCTGGGTGATTTCCAGTCGCAGGCCGGTTTCAGCCTGACCAATGCCCGCACGCTCACCCTGGCGTCGGTCAACGGCAGCAGCTGGAGCGTGGATGCCGGCAATGCCGACTTCTTCCTGAAGGTGGATGGCGGTGACCTGCTGCAGGCCGGCACCACGCCGGTGTTCGCTGGCACAAGCCACTGGTGGTCCAGCGGCCGCATCGGCACCCAGGCGGCGCCGATCCATCTGGTCAGCAGCGGCAGCCAGCACGTGGTGGACTATGTGGGCCGCCCGCCGGCCTACTTCAACGCGCTCAACCGCCAGTCCCAGCCGCTGGTGCTGGGCGGGGCGCTGAACGAGCCGGCGGCCATCCTCGCCGCGCGCGCGCAGGGCGCGGTGCTGCCGCGGGTGGCTTACCTGGACATGGGCGCAGTGAATGCGCCGCAGCGTGCCCTGGGCGTCGTGCAGCCGGGCATCCGCCTGCCAGCCGACCAGATGCCGGCCTGCGACCGCAGCAACCCGGATGCGGAGTGCGCGCGCTGAAGCCGGGCGCGCCTGCTGGGGTCGGATCCCTTTCCGCCGGAAAGGGATCCGGCCCCGGGCTGCATCACCAGCTGTAGAGCTTCCAGTAGACCGGCGAGACGCCGTCCTTGTCGTTGTCCATGCGGCCGTCGCCGTTCTTGTCGTACATGTAGAACGGTGCGCCGCGCGACGGGGTCACCTTGACCATGCGCAGCTGGCCGGACACGCGGTACTCCTCGATGACATCGCCGTTGTCCATGGTGCGGCTGGACACTTCGGCGCCCTTCACGTCCACCGGGGGAGCGCCTGCACCACCCATGCTGGCGCAGCCAGCAAGCAGCAGCAGGGAAGCCAGCATCAGGGTCTTCATCGGCAGGGCCTTCGCATCGATCGGAGCCTGATTATGCCCCATGGATGCGTCGCCGCCGTGTCGCCGCGGTGCAGGCAGGGGCGCGTAGAATCGTCGCATGAGCAGATTAGTCCTGATCGACGGGTCCAGTTACCTGTACCGCGCGTTCCACGCGCTGCCGCCCCTGTCCAATGCACAGGGCGAGCCCACCGGCGCGCTGTTCGGCGTGGTCAACATGCTGCGCTCGACGCTGAAGGAGCGACCGGCCTACGTCGCCTTCGTCGTCGACGCGCCGGGCAAGACCTTCCGCGACGACCTGTACGACCAGTACAAGGCCAACCGCCCGCCGATGCCCGATGACCTGCGCAGCCAGGTCGAGCCGATGTGCCGCATCGTCGAAGCGCTGGGCATCAGCATCCTGCGCATCCCCGGCGTGGAAGCCGACGATGTGATCGGCACGCTGGCCCTGCAGGGCGTGGCGCAGGACCTGAAGGTGACCATTTCCACCGGTGACAAGGACTTTGCCCAGCTGGTGCGTCCGGGCATCGAGCTGGTCAACACCATGACCGGCAGCCGGATGGATTCCGACGCCGCGGTGATGGACAAGTTCGGCGTGCGCGCCGACCAGATCATCGACCTGCTGGCGCTGATGGGCGACACCGTGGACAACGTGCCCGGCGTGGAGAAGTGCGGCCCGAAGACCGCCGCCAAGTGGCTGGCCGAATACCAGCACCTGGACGGCGTAATCGCCGCCGCGCCGACCATGAAGGGCAAGATCGGCGAGAACCTGCGCGCGGCGCTGGAACGCCTGCCGCTGAACCGCGAGCTGGTGACCATCCGCACCGACGTCGAGCTGGATGCATCGCCGACCACCCTGGCCATGCGCGAGCAGGACGTGCCGGTGCTGACCGAGCTGTACGCCCGCTACGGCTTCACCCAGGCGCTGAAGGAGCTGGGCGGCCCGCTGCCGGCGCCGGCAGTCGCCAGCGAAGCCACCCCGAGCCTGCGTGGCACCGCCGCCGGTTTTGCCCGTGGCAGTGCCGAGGCGGCGCCATCGGCTGAACTCGACCCGGCGCTGTCCGCGCCCGGCGAATACGAAACCGTGCTGACCAGCGAACAGCTGCAGGCGTGGGTCGAGCGTGTGCAGCAGGCCGACCTGATCAGCTTCGATACCGAGACCGATGCGCTGGACGCGATGCGTGCACGCCTGGTCGGCGTCAGCCTGGCGGTGGAGCCGGGCAAGGCGGCCTATATCCCGGTGGGCCACGATTACCCCGGTGCGCCGGCACAGCTGCCGCTGCAGCAGGTGCTGGACGCGCTGCGCCCGGTGCTGCAGGACCCGTCGAAGAAGAAACTGGGCCAGCACGGCAAGTACGACCTGCACGTGCTGCGCCGCCACGGCGTGGACGTGCAGGGCTACCACGACGACACCATGCTCGAGAGCTTCGTGCTCAATTCCACCGCGACCCGCCACGACATGGATTCGCTGGCCCTGCGTTACCTGGGCTACAACACCATCAAGTTCGAGGATGTGGCCGGCAAGGGCGCCAAGCAGATTTCGTTCTCGCAGGTGGGCATCGACGAAGCCAGCCGCTATGCGGCCGAGGACGCCGACATCACCCTGCGCCTGCACCATGCGCTGCAGCCGCAGCTGCTGGCCGAACCGGCGCTGGACAGCGTGTACCGCGACATCGAGATGCCGCTGGTGCCGGTGCTGACCCGCATCGAAGCCAATGGCGTGCGCATCGACACCGATGAACTGCGCCGGCAGAGCCACGACCTGTCCACGCGCATGCTGGCCGCGCAGCAGAAGGCCACCGAGCTGGCCGGGCGCAGCTTCAACCTGGATTCGCCCAAGCAGCTGCAGGCGGTGCTGTTCGACGAGCTGAAGCTGCCGGCGGTGGTGAAGACCCCGAAGGGCCAGCCCAGCACGAATGAAGAGGCGCTGGAGGCGATTGCCGACCAGCACGAGCTGCCGCGGGTGATCCTCGATTACCGCGGGCTGGCCAAGCTGCGCAGCACCTATACCGACAAGCTGCCGGAGATGGTCAACCCGGACACCGGCCGGGTGCACACCAGCTACCACCAGTCCGGCGCCGCCACCGGCCGCCTGTCCTCGTCCGACCCGAACCTGCAGAACATCCCGATCCGTACCGAGGATGGCCGCCGCATCCGCCGCGCTTTCGTGGCGCCGGAAGGTTTCCAGCTGCTGGCCGCCGACTATTCGCAGATCGAGCTGCGGATCATGGCCCACCTGTCCGAGGATCCGGGCCTGGTGCGTGCCTTCGAGCAGGGCGCCGACGTCCACCGTGCCACCGCCGCCGAGGTGTTCGGGCGCACGCTGGAAGAGGTGACGCCCAACGAGCGCCGCGCCGCCAAGGCCATCAACTTCGGCCTGATGTACGGCATGAGCGCCTTCGGCCTCGCCCGTAACCTGGGCATCGACCGTGGCCAGGCGCAGGATTATGTCGCGCTGTATTTCAGCCGTTACCCCGGCGTGCGCGACTTCATGGAACGGATGCGCCAGCAGGCGCGTGACCAGGGCTACGTGGAAACCCTGTTCGGCCGCCGCCTGTATCTGAATGACATCCACGCGCGCAACCAGGGCCTGCGTGCCGGTGCCGAGCGCGCGGCGATCAATGCGCCGATGCAGGGCACCGCGGCGGACATCATCAAGCGGGCGATGGTCTCGGTGGACCAGTGGCTGCATGACAGCGGCGCCCCGGCGCGGATGATCCTGCAGGTGCACGATGAACTGGTTTTCGAAAGCGAGGCCGGTTTCACCGAGGAACTGCGTAAAAACGTGATCGAGCGCATGTCGCAAGCGGCCCAATTGCGGGTGCCGCTGGAAGTCGATACCGGCGTTGGGGTTAACTGGGACGAGGCGCACTGATTCGCATTCAGGCTAATAGCGCCATGAATCGTTCATTTGTCCGGTTTTTCTGACTCGAAGATGAATGTTTCGGGCAGGGGCCCTCAATAAATTGGGTCCCTTCACGAACCGTTAGTGTTCGGGGTGTTTCTATAACTCTCGACAGGCGCAACGCCTGTTGTGGATCTCTCCCATCCCCTGGAGCAGATCTCGGAACGGGGGCTCCTCCCCAAGCGCCCGTTCCCCGGCCCCGTTGACCTCCCCCTGGTCAGCGGGGCTTTTTATTTGTGGCGCCTGAATCCCGGATGGGGTCAGATCCCTTTGCCCGACGGGCAAAGGGATCTGACCGCGGATGCTAGGCTGGGGATATTGCTTCGCAGGGGAAACCGCAATGCCCGATCTGTTCGCACTGGCGATGCCGTGGTGGGAATTCGTCCTGCGCGCGGTGGTGGTCTATGTCGTCGTGCTGGGCATGGTCCGGCTGGGCGGCAAGCGCGCGCTGGGGCAGATCACCCCGTTCGATGTGCTGCTGATCGTGCTGCTGGGCAACGCGGTGCAGAACGCCCTGCTGGGCACCGACACGTCGCTGGGCGGCGGACTGCTGCTGGCCGCCACGCTGATCCTGCTGAACTACGGCGTGGGCTGGCTGACCACGCGCAGCCGACGCATGGAACGCATGATCGAAGGCGAGCCGGTGGTGATCGCCCGCGACGGGCGCCTGCTGGCGGCGGTGCTGCGTCGTGAGCTGGTCAGCACCGCGGACTTCGACGCCGCGCTGCGCCAGCAGGGTTGCCTGCGGGTGGAGGATGTCGAACTGGCGCTGCTGGAAACCACCGGCCACATCACGATCATTCCGCGGCAGAAATCCGCGTAACGCCGAAAGCAGCCGAGCGTGGGCTCGGCTCTACACTGCAGAGATCCGTGTAGAGCCGAGCCCTCGCTCGGCTGCCTTTCGCATGGCGCTACAGGCTCACAGCCAGTCGCGCGGCACCAGGTAGTCGGCCAGGCGCGCTTCGGCGCTGCCGGCTTCCGGAGTGAAGCCATATTCCCAGCGCACCCGCGGCGGCAGGCTCATCAGAATGCTCTCGCTGCGGCCGCCACTCTGCAGGCCGAACAGCGTGCCGCGGTCGTAGACCAGGTTGAACTCCACGTAGCGGCCGCGGCGGTACAGCTGGAACTCGCGCTCGCGTTCGCCATGCGCGGTGTCCTTGCGCTGCTGCACGATCGGCAGGTAGGCCTCGAGGAAGCCGTCGCCGACCGCGCGCAGGTAGTCGAAATCGCGCTCGAAATCGCCGTGCAGGTCATCGAAGAACAGGCCGCCGACGCCGCGCGTTTCGTTGCGGTGGCGCAGGAAGAAGTACTCGTCGCACCAGCGCTTGTGCGCGGCGTAGCGCTCCTCGCCGAACGGCGCGCACAGATCATGGGCCACCTGGTGCCAGTGCTGCACGTCCTCGTCGAAGGGATAGAACGGGGTCAGGTCGAAGCCACCGCCGAACCAGCTGGCCACCACTTCGCCATCGCGCTGCGCCTGGAAGAAGCGCACGTTGGCGTGGGTGGTCGGCACGTAGGGGTTGAGCGGGTGGAACACCAGCGACACGCCGGTGGCACGCCAGGAGGCGCCGGCCAGCTCCGGCCGGTTGGCCGAGGCCGACGGCGGCAGGCGGCTGCCGGATACATCGGAAAAGCCGATGCCGGCCTGTTCGAACACCGCGCCATCGCGCAGCACGCGGGTACGCCCGCCACCGCCCTCGGCCCGCTGCCACAGGTCTTCCTGGAAGCGGGCCTGGCCGTCGGCGGCTTCAATGGCCGCACAGATACGGTCCTGCAGGTCGGTGAGGTAGGCGCGTACGCGCTCGAAATCGTTCATGGCGCGTACTTTACCGCAGGGCCCGGGCAGGCAAGCCCCTTACTGCTTGTGATTGGGGGTGCGCGGCGCCGGTCTGGTCCGATCCTCGTCCGCCGACTGATCCTGGACGGCACGCTCCAGGGCCTGGCCGAGATCCAGCAGGCCCCAGTTGCGGGTTGCCAGCACATCGCACGCTACATGGCGGCCACTGCCATCGGCCTTGCAGACGGCCTCAAGCATGGGGCGGACGTCCACCGTGCTGCTGTTTTCCATCAGGGTGACCAGGTTCTCACAGCCTTCGCGGATGCCGGCCTCGCAGACCTTGCGGTAGTGCTGGCTGGCCTCGACCCACTTCCGGCCCAGCGCGGCGCGACTGCCCAGCACGTGGCAGCCCTGCATCTTCCCGGCCGCGCAGCAGGCTTCGGCTTCACCGTCGATCGACGCGCGCGGGCAGTCCTG
Organism: Stenotrophomonas sp.; assembly: GCA_003510825.1. Taxonomy (GTDB): domain Bacteria; phylum Pseudomonadota; class Gammaproteobacteria; order Xanthomonadales; family Xanthomonadaceae; genus Stenotrophomonas. Next base: position 13,327 of record DOKO01000426.1, on the reverse strand, counting down.
CGGGAACGGCACCGCGTCGAACACCAGCGGTGCGCTGCACTGCGCATCGCCCGGCTGCCGCTGGAAGCGCTCGAAACGAAGCCATTGATCCAGCCCCAGCAGATCGCCGTTGGGCAATGGCTGCAGCACGTAGTCGCCGCCGCGCTCATGGCGCATGCGGATCTGGCCTTCCTGCAGGCGTGCACGCACCTGCGAGCCAAAACCAAACTCCACCAGGCCGCCGTCGCCGAACTCCAGTTTTTCCAACATTCGGTCGGAGGCGTCGTAGCGGCCACAGGGCAGGGCCGTTACCGGTACCACGGTCAACGCCTCCCCCAGCGGCTGCAGCTGGGCCGATTGCCTGCACGACGTTTCGTCGCCCCCGTCGCAGGCGACCTGCAGGGCCGCCCTTCCTTCCTGAAGATTCCCGGCGGCCCACTGCAGGCCGGCCACCTCCTTGCAGAAGTCGCTTTCACCGACCTGCGTGCACAGCCCCTGCAGGCGTTGCAGCCGCGCGTCCGACAGCGCGGGCTTGGCGGCGGGCGAGAACACGTCCACCATGCTGGCCGCCACCGTGGCCGTGCGTACGGCGGTAGCGACGGCCTCGACCAGCTCGGGCCGTGCTTCCAGGATGGCCATGCAGGCCTCGGCGTCGGCCGCAGGATCATCGTCGCGACACTGGCGGGGGAAATCCATCTCGGCCATCGCCTTTTCCATGGTGGCCCGTATCACCGCGATCTGTGCTTCGGACGGCGTATCGCTGCCGGGGGCCTGGTCGGCTTCGCGATAGCGCTCGGGCAGGCGCCGGCAAAGTCCCGGAATGCCCTCTGCGCAGGCCGATTCCAGTGCCGGCAGGCTCAGCTCACGATGGTTGTCGAAGCAGTTCCGGGCGTCCGCCAGGCAGCTGCCCGGCGCATGCTCGACCGGGGGCAGGCACGCCGACGGCTGCGTCAGCCGGTAGCGCGTCTCACGTCGTTGCAGCACGCGGCCACCACGCTGGACCTGCAGTTCAGAGGCCAGGCCGAAGGTGAGGTCAACCAGGTTGAGGCTGCCGTCGATGCGCTGGAGGACGAAGGGGCGATCGGACATGTAGCTGCCTTTCTCGACCCCGCGGTCAGGCCCATCCACGCGCAGCTGGCTGCCGCCGCCTTCGGCCTCGAATACGCCGCAGCGTGGCAGGCCGGATGCTGCCGCCTGTTGGGCCCAGGGCAGCAGCAACAAGGCAATGAAGGCCGGAATCAGGATGCGCGGGGCGAAAGCAGGCATTTCGGGGCCAGGGCAGAAAGACGCGGGCCACGATAGCCAGCCCGCACCGGTGCGCAATCAAACCCGCTGGAACGCCTGTGCTGCGGTCACGGCATCTGCGCCGGGCAGGTCGTTCGCGTCAAAAATGCCGGGATCGAGAGATCAGCGGAAGCGCGCGCGGATGTCCGGTCGCAGCAGGCGCCAGGCCAGCCCGCCCTGCATCGCCGCCATCACCGCAGAACTGCCGTACATCGTGATGGCGACGACGATCCGTCGCGCCCGCAGCGAATCCATCGCCGCCGCCGAATCATCGAACAGCGGCTTCAGCTGGGCCAGCACCCCGTCCAACCACCAGGACAGCGCGAAGTTGGTGACGGCGGTGGCCAGCAGCAACGCCACGAAGCTCCACAGGCCCCAGCGCCGCAGCCGGAACACGCCCCAGCTGGACAGCGCCGACGCCGCGCAGCCCAGCGCGACCAGCAGCGAGGTCAGCACCGGATGGCGCAGCAGCCACAGCACGCTGCCGTCCATGCCGAAATGCCAGGCATCCACGCCCAGCGTCTGCCAGCGCTCGGTGGCCGCCAGTGGCCAGGCGCCCAGGGCGGCCAGCAGCATGCAGGCGGTGCACGCCACACAGACCCAGAAGCAGGCCAGGGCCAGCGGCTGCACCCAGTGGGTGGCACGCGCGGCAGGGGTCTGCGGGAGGGGGGGCATGGCAGCTGACATCCGGTGTCCTTGCGGTGGTTGCCCGCGCAGTCAGCGGGCCGTCGCCAGGGCGGCGACCGCCGGCAGGATATGGTGTTCGCTCAGGGGTGCCAAGCGCAGGCCGTGCGGCGGCCGCAGTGGCACCCAGGCCAGTTCGGCGATCTCGGCGCGTGCGGTCGGTGTGCCCGCGACCTGCACCCACCAGGCCTGCGCCTGCACGCGGTGGCCGGGTTCATTCACCGCCCAGTCCTCGAAACGGCCCAGGGCGACCGCGCTGGCGGCATCGAGTTGCACCCCCAGTTCCTCGTCCAGCTCGCGGGCCAGCGCCTGCAACGGCGCTTCGCCCGCCTCGGGCTTGCCGCCGGGCTGGATGAAGCGGTCGGCGCCGTGCTTGCGCACCACCAGCGCCCGGCCGCGGTCATCCAGGATGACCGCGGCCACGATCTGGATCGTGGCCGCGGTGTTGCTCACTTCAGGTTCTGCTCGAACAGCTTGAGGATGCGCTTGTACTGGTCCAGCCAGGAATCGGCACGGATGTAGCCGTGGCGTTCCAGCGGGTACGGGGCGATCGACCAGTTGTCCTTGTGCAGCTCGATCAGGCGCTGGGTCAGGTGCACCGAGTCCTGGAAGAACACGTTGTCATCCATCATGCCGTGGGCGATCAGCAGGTTGTCCTGCAGGTTCTGCGCGTACTCGATGGGCGAGGACGTGCGGTACGCCTCCGGATCGATGTCCGGGGTGTTGAGGATGTTGCTGGTGTAGGCGTGGTTGTAGTTCTGCCAATCCAGCACCGGGCGCAGCGCGGCACCGGCCTTGAACGTGCCCGGCGAACGGAACAGCGCCATGAAGGTCATGAAGCCGCCGTAGGAACCGCCGTAGATGCCGGCGTGGTCGCGGTCACCCTGCTGGGTGTCGACCAGCCAGTCCAGGCCGTCCTTGTAGTCTTCCAGTTCCGGGTGGCCCATGTTGCGGTAGATCGCCGTACGCCAGTCGCGGCCGTAGCCCTCGCTGCCGCGGTAATCCATGTCCAGCACGATGTAGCCCTTTTCCACCAGCAGGTTGTGGAACATCTGCTCGCGGAAGTAGGCCGGATAACGCTGGTGCACGTTCTGCAGGTAGCCGGCACCGTGCACGAACATCACGATCGGGTACTTCTTGCCCGGTTCCTTGTGCTCGGGCTCGTAGTACTTGGCCCAGACCACGCCGGCACCGTGCTTGGACGGCACCGCCACCAGCTTCGGCTGGATCCACTCGCGCGCCTTGTACTCGGCGGTGCGGGTGTCGGTCAGCACGCGTGCCTGGCCAGAACCGGTACTGGGCACCACGGCCAGCTGGGTCGGCAGGTAGGCGGCCGAGTAGCGCACCAGCAGCTGCTGGCCATCGGGCGACAGCGAGAAGTCTTCCACACCGTTGAGGCTGGTCAGCTCGCGCACCTGGCGGTTGCCGGTGTCGACCGCGCAGACTTCATAGTCGTGCGGCGCCTGCTGGTTGCACAGGAAGTAAAAGCCCTTGCCGTCGGCCGACAGCACCGGCGCGGAGGTTTCCCACTTGCCGCTGGTCAGCGCCTGCGGCTTGGCCGAACCGGCCTGGGTGTACAGGTGCGAGAAGCCGGACTCTTCGGACAGCAGCCACAGGGTGCGGCCGTCGGCCATCCAGCCGAAATCGTTGAAGCCCCAGTTGATCCAGGCGTTGTCGGTCAGGCGGTGGCGGTTCTGCACGCGGCCGTCGCTGCCGATGCTGACGATCCAGCGGTCCTTGTTGTCGTTGGCGCGCAGCATCACCGCGGCCTGCTGGCCATCGGCGCTCCAGCGCATGCCGCCGCCCATGAAGTCGCTCATCACCTGCACGCTGCGGTCGCCCTTCAGCGGGTCCTTGCCGGCCTTGCGGCGCAGCTCGGCCAGCGGGTCGGTGCCGATACCCGGCAGGCCCGACAGCGAGAGCTTCTCGGCCTTGCCGGTGCGCACGTCCACGTACCACAGGGTGTGCGGCTCGAAGCCATTGCGGCCGACGCGGGTGCGGGTGTCCTCGCTTTCCTCGTAGCCGGATTCGGTCACGTACAGCGGCATCTTGCTGGTGCGGCCGTCGTCGAAGTCCTTCGGCTTGGTCACCACGATCAGGTGGCCCAGGTCCGGCGACAGCAGGCTGTCGGCGATCTCCACGTCGGCGCCCAGGTAGATCGGGGCGGCCGCGCGGGTCGGGTCGGCCTGGCGCCAGCGCTGGTCCTGGTCCTTCAGTGCTTCACGCTGGTCGCGGTCGCGGCGCAGGGTTTCCAGGGTACGCAGCTGCTGGTCGCGCAGCAGGTCGTCCTTGGGCTTGCTGGCCGGGTCCTTGTCGGCCTTCAGGCTGGCCACCTGCTGCACGCCGCTGGCGGCGGTCCAGTGGAACCAGTTCTGGCCCACGCGCCAGATCACGCCGTTGTCGGCGGCGAAGTTCACGCCGGCGGCGCGCTCGTTGGTGCGGGTCAGCTGGGTCAGCGCGCCGCTGCGCAGGTCGCGCACGAACACATCGCCGTTGCGGACGAAGGCGCTGCGGCTGCGGCTGCGGTCGTAGACCGGCTCGGCCACGTCCAGGGTGCCGCGCTGGTCATCGGCCACCTGCGCGGCAGCGCCACCGGCCAGCGGCTGGCGGAAGGTGTCGCGCACCGGGCTGCCGCTGCGCTTGAGCTGGTACTCGACCTGCTGGCTGTTCCAGGACCACCAGGCCTTCTCGACCGGCGGACCGATCCAGTCCGGGTCGGCCATGGCCTGTTCGATGGTGATCGGCGTCGGCGCAGCATGCGCGGCCGGTGCGGCCAGCACGGCCGACAGCAGGAGGGACAGGGGCAGCACTCGGGACATGGGCTCACGGCACCAGATGAGGAAACCGGGCAAGGGTAGCAGCCGCCCGGGCCGGGGGAGGGGGCCACAGGTCATGCAGACCGCTTGGGCAAAGGCGCTGCAGGGCCTCGCGTGGCGCATGATGGGCGACTGATCCGGACGGAACCGACCATGTACCCCTACGACTACCGCATTTCCCTGGTGGTGCAGCACCCCGTGTGCTCCAGCGCCGACATCGCGGCCCGGCTGGGGTTGGAACGCGGGTTCTTCCGCGATGTGGGCACCGACCTGCTTGACGGTGATGGTCACTTGATCCGGGTACATGGCTTCACCCGGGTGAGCTTTGAACTGGCCGCTGGCAAGGACGGCTGGCTGATGGACGCCTGGCCGCAGGTGGTCGAAACTCTGCAGGCGCGGGCGGAGGTGATCCAGGCATTGAACCAGGAAGGCGCCGACGTCCGCCTGCGTATCGCCGTTTTTGGCAAGCAGGCCTGGGCCGGGTTTGAACTGGACGAAGCGCTGGTGCGACTGATGGCCGACCTGCGGCTGGGCTTCCATGTGGAAACCTATTTTCCCGATCCGCCGGCCCATCCCGGGACCGACGACGACGCCTGAAATCTGCACTGCAACCGGTGACCGGCCTCAAGCATCCAATCTCCTGAACCCGCATCATTCACCGGACAGGAGCACGACCATGCAGGAACTCATCCCGATCACCCTCTTCATCTGCATCGCCTACGCGATCCATGCCGTCGCCGATGCGCGTGCACGCAGCAAGCTGGTCGCCCCGCACGTGCCCGAGGAAGTGATCCGCTCGCTGGCCGGGCTGGAAGAAGAGCGCCGCCGCCAGGGCGCGCTGCGCTGGGGCATCAGCCTGGTCTGCCTGGCCCTGGCGATGGCCCTGCTGGAAGCCATCGGCGCCCGCGAGCTGACCTTCGGTGCCGCCGCCGCGCTGGCCGGCAGTGCCGGCCTCGGCCAGTTGCTGGCGGGGCACTTCACCCGTCCCGCCGTCCGCAAGGGCTGACCGGCACATGCCACGGGCTCCCGGAGTGCATTGCGCATGAGCCTGCTGGGCGGTGCCCTGGCCGCGCTGCGCGGGCGTCGTCGCGACGCCCCGGTGGAGGCACCGGCTGCGTGGGAGGATGACCGCGCGTTGGTGGCTGCCATCATCGATGGCTCGCAGGCGGCGTTCGCGCAGCTGGTGCAGGCCCATCAGCGCACCTGTGCGCATGTGATCGGGCGCATGGTCGGCGACCGCGACCAGGTCGCCGACCTGCTGCAGGAGACCTTCCTGGCGGTGTTCCGCCAGCTGCACCGGTTCCGCTTCGAATCCTCACTGCGCACCTGGGTTTCGCGGGTGGCCTACACCACCGCGCTGCAGCACCTGCGCCGCCGCCGGCTGGAGATGCAGTGGATGGTGGCGGTGGAGGTGCCCGAGGAACTGGGCATCGGCGACGAGGGACCCGGCCCGGCCGAGCTGAGTGAGGCGCTGCAGGCTGGACGCCAGCTCGGCGCGGCGCTGGAACGGCTGACCCCGCCGCAGCGCCTGATGGTAGGCCTGCACTACCTGGAGGATTTCGATCTGGTCGAGATTGAACAGGTGACCGGACTGGCGCGCGGTACCATCAAGAGCCACCTGTTCCGCGCGCGGCAGACCCTGAAACAGGAGCTGACGCGACGCGCCACCGCCGGAGAGCTGCTGTGAGCGAAGCCAACGACCCCCGCGATGCCGATGCGCGCGCGCTGTCGCAGGCGCTGCGCGAGCAGGAACAGCAGGCACCGGTGCCAGATGTGAGCGACGCACTGCAGCAGCGGCTGCAGGCGGAAACCCGCGACAGTGGCGCGCTGTATGTGCTGGTGCAGGTGCTGTTGTTTGGCGCGCTGCTGGCTGCAGCAGTCTGGTATTTCTGGCACTGACAGCCCCCGCCGGGCATGGCCCGGCGCTACCGCAGCCGATTGCAGGTAGCGCCGGGCCATGCCCGGCGGATCGGCACTGAGCCCAGCGGAAGGTTCCCCGCGCATGGCGATGCGTTCGTCGGATCGGCGCCCGCAGGTCATGGGGCGCGGCCATGCCCGGCGGATCTCCGCACACCCCTGCGACATAGTGAAGCAGCGCGTCACCCGGTCGCATCCCGGCTTAACCAAATCCTCCTAAAGTGGTCCGGTATCCCACCCGTACCCGGCAGGAGGCGTCCCTTGGACGCGTTGTTGTTGTCGCGGATCCAGTTCGGATTCGTCATCAGTTTCCACGTGCTGTTCCCCGCCTTCACCATCGGCACGGCCAGCTGGCTGGCCTTCATCGAATGGCGCTGGCTGCGCACGAAACTGCCCGTTTGGCGCGACCTGTATTTCTTCTGGCAGAAGATCTTCGCCGTGTCCTTCGGCATGGGCGTAGTCAGCGGCATCGTCATGGCCTTCCAGTTCGGCACCAACTGGCCGCGGCTGAGTGAGGTGGCCGGTACGGTCATCGGCCCGCTGCTGACCTACGAAGTGCTGACCGCGTTCTTCCTCGAAGCCAGCTTCCTCGGCGTGATGATGTTCGGCTGGGGCCGGGTGTCGCCGCGCCTGCATTTCCTGTCCACCTGCATGGTGGCGCTGGGCACGCTGTTCTCCACGTTCTGGATCCTGTCGTCCAACAGCTGGCTGCACACGCCGGCCGGCTACGAAATGATCAACGGCATCGTCCATCCGGTGGACTGGTGGCAGGTGGTGTTCAACCCGTCCTTCCCGTATCGCCTGGCGCACATGGCGCTGGGTTCGTTCATCACCACCTGTTTCGTGATCGGTGGCGTGGGCGCGTGGTACCTGCGCAAGGGCACGCACGTCGAAGCGGGCCGGCGCATGCTGGTCGCGGCGGTGGCGTTTGCCGCGCTGACCGTGCCGGTGCAGATCTTCGTCGGCGACATGCATGGCCTGAACACGCTGAAGCACCAGCCGATGAAGATCGCGGCGGTGGAAGCGCACTGGCATGAAAGCAAGGCCGGCGAGGGCGTGCCGCTGGTGGTGTTCGCCCTGCCCAACGAAAAAGAACAGCGCAACGATTTCGAAGTGGCCATCCCGAAGCTGGGCAGCGTGATCCTCACCCATTCGCTGGACGGCACCTTCGATCCGCTCACATCGGTGCCGGCCAGCGAGCGGCCGCCGGTGACGCCGGTGTTCTTCGCCTTCCGCATCATGGTCGGGCTGGGCACGCTGATGCTGCTGCTGGCCTGGGTCTCGGCGGTGCAGTTGTGGCGGAAGAAGCTGCTGCAGTCACCCTGGCTGCTGCGGGGCTGGAACTGGATGCTGCCCAGCGGCTTCATCGCGCTGGTATCCGGCTGGTTCGTCACCGAGATGGGGCGCCAGCCGTGGGTGGTCTACGGCGTGCTGCGCACCGCCGATGCGGTGGGCCCGCAAAGTGCGTGGATGACCGCGCTGTCGCTGGCGGTGTACGTGGTCGGCTATGCCTTCGTGTTCGGCTGGGGCATCTGGTACCTGGTGAAGATCCTGCGCCACGGCCCGCAGCCGTATGAAGAGGGGCCCTCGCTGGACCATGGCAGCCACACCCCGGCGCGGCCGCTGTCGGCCGCCGACGAACCGCTGGAGGAGCGCTGACATGGACCTGATGACCTGGCTGCCGGTGGCGTGGTTCGCGGTGATCGGTTTCGGCGTGCTGATGTACGTGGTGCTGGACGGCTTCGTGCTCGGCATCGGCATCCTCGCCCCGTTCGCCGAGGACGAGGAACAGCTGGACCTGATGATGAACACCGCCGCGCCCATATGGGACGGCAACGAGACGTGGCTGGTGCTGGGCGGTGCCGGCCTGCTGGCGGCGTTCCCCAAGGCGTATGCGGTGCTGCTGTCGGCGCTGTACCTGCCGGTGCTGCTGCTGGTGGTGGCGCTGGTGTTCCGTGGCGTGGCCTTCGAATTCCGCTTCAAGGCGCACCGCTCGCGCCGGCTGTGGAGCGTGGCCTTCGGCCTGGGCTCGCTGCTGGCGACCTTCGCCCAGGGCGTCATCCTGGGCACGCTGGTGCAGGGCATCCCGCTGGTCGATGGCCGCTTCAGCGGCGGCGCGTTCACCTGGTTCAGCCCATTCGCGATGCTGACCGGTGCGGCGCTGGTGGCCGGTTATGCGCTGCTGGGCAGCACCTGGCTGATCCTGAAGACCGAGGGCCGCGTGCAGGCGCTGGCGCGGCAGATGACCCGGCCGCTGGTGGCGGCGGTGATCGCGGCGATGGGCCTGGTCAGCAGCTGGCTGCCGTTCCTCGATTCGCGGCTGATGGATCGCTGGTTCAGTGACGGCAACTTCTGGTGGCTGTCGCCGGTGCCGCTATTGACCTTGGCGGTGGCCGCCGCGCTGTGGCGCAGCGCCACCCATCCGCGTCGCGACCTGCCGCCGTTCCTGCTCAGCCTGGCCCTGTTCGTGCTCGGCTTCGCCGGGCTGGTGCTGGGCATGTGGCCCTACCTGCTGCCGCCGTCGATGACGCTGTGGCAGGCCGCGGCACCGGCCTCGTCGCTGGGCTTCACCCTGGTGGGCCTGGTGGTGCTGCTGCCGGTCATCCTTGGCTACACCGCCTGGTCGTACCGGGTGTTCCGCGGCAAGGTGCGCGCCGACGCCGGCTACCACTGAAGCAGGTGAACGGGAGCGGCCGGTGACCGCTCCCCGTTTCGGTTTGTGAAACATGTATTCCCTGCGCGGGACGTGCTAGCGTTCGCACCTTTCCGGCCGCCAGGGGGGCTGCCGGCGACGTCCTGGACGGACGCACGGCTGCAGGAATGGGGGGCCGCCGCGCGTCGCCATGCTGTTGGCCCGTGCCTGTCTTCCGCCCATCCAAACATCACCGGTAATGATCGAATTTTCCGTTGTCGACTGGGCCGCCTGGGCGCCTGGACTGACAGAACGTAGCCAATGGATGGGCTGGGCCGACGCGCCGTTCCTGCCGCAGGGCGAGGGCACGCCGTCGTTGGCCGAAGTGCCGGCCATGCAGCGCCGCCGCATCGAGCGCCTCGGCCGCATGGCCATCCAGGCCGCGTGCTGGTGTGAAGACGTGCAGGGCGCCGACAGCGACGTGCCGCTGGTGTTCGCCAGCCGCCACGGGGACGTGGCCCGCTCGATGGACCTGCTGGGCTCGCTGGTCGCCTCCGAACCGCTGTCGCCCACCGGTTTCGGCCTGTCGGTGCACAACGCCATTGCCGCGCTCTATTCGATCGCCCGCGGCCACCGTGGCAACTACCTGGCACTGGCCGCCGGCCAGTCCACCGTGGAAACCGCCTGCTTGGAAGCCGCCGGCCTGCTGGCCGATGGCGCCAAGGAAGTGCGGGTAGTGGTATATGAGTCGCCGTTGCCCGACGTTTACGCCGAATTCGCCGACGAACCCGACCCGTTCTTTGCCTGGTGCTGGCGCCTGGCGCCGTCTGGTAAGACCGGCACCGGCCTGCGCCTGGCCTGGGAACCCGCCGCCGATACGGGCAACACCGCACCGGGCCTGCTGCCGCATGCGCTGGATCTGCACCGCTTCCTGCTGTCATCGGCACCCACGCTGGAACACGTGAACCAGGGCCAGCGTTGGCGCTGGAGCCGCCATGGCTGAAGCCCTGCGCCGTCTCGACCACGCCTGGCGGGTATTCGGCACCGGCCTGAGCTTCGCCGCGTTCGGCGTGGGCGGGCTGCTGCTGGGCGTGTTCGTGATGCCGGTGCTGCTGCTGATGCGCGACCCGATCGCGCGCCAGCGGCGGGCGCGGCGGCTGGTGCAGGCGGCGTTTGCCAGCCACGTGTGGCTGATGTGCCGGCTGGGCTTGATGACCCTGCAGGTGGAGGGCCGCGAGCGCCTGCAGCGCGATGGCCTGCTGGTGCTGGCCAACCACCCGACCCTGATCGACGTGGTCTGCCTGATCGCGCTGCTGCCCAACGCCGACTGCGTGGTCAAGCGCGCGGTGGCCTGCAACCCGTTCATGCGTGGCCCGGTCCGCGCCGCCGGCTACATCGCCAATGACGATGGCGCCGGCCTGGTCGATGACTGCGTGGCGGCCGTGCATGCCGGCGGCACCCTGGTCATTTTCCCGGAAGGAACGCGCACCGTGCCGGGGCAGCCGCTGCGGCTGCAGCGCGGTGCCGCCAACATCGCCGTGCGTGGGCGGCTGGACATCACACCGGTGCGTATCAGCTGCACGCCGGCGACGCTGACCAAGGGCCAGAAGTGGTATCGTGTGCCCTCACGTCGTTTTCACGTTCAGCTGCAGATCGGCGAAGATATCGCCATCGCGCCCTTTCTGGACGAAGATGACGCGTCAAGGGGGGATGCCTTGGCGGCCCGTCGCGTCACCGACCACCTCACTCGTTACTTCGACCTGTCTGGAGATCCGACCCGTGCAAGCACTTGAGCACGAGATCAAGGAATTGATCATTTCCTCGCTTTCGCTGGAGGACATCACGCCGGAGGACATCGATCCGACCGCGCCGCTGTTCGTGGAAGGCCTTGGCCTCGATTCGATCGACGCTCTGGAACTGGGCCTGGCCCTGCAGAAGAAGTACGGTGTCAGCCTCTCGGCCGACTCGGAAGAAACCCGTCGCCATTTCTCCAGCGTGCGCGCGCTCGGCGAGTTCGTCGCCGCCCGCCAGTCGTAAGGCGCCAGGAACTGCCATGACCAAGAATGAACTCTTCGAGCGCATCGTCCGCATCCTGACCGACAGCTTCGAGATCGAACCTGCCCGGATCAGCCCGGAGTCGCGCCTGTATGACGATCTGGACATCGACAGCATCGATGCCGTCGACCTGATCGTGCAGCTCAAGCCGCTGCTGGGCCGCAACCTGCAGCCGGAAGCCTTCAAGGCCGTGCGCACCGTGCAGGACATCGTCGATGTCGTGCATGGCCTGCTGCCTGGCCAGGCAGCCGCCTGACCGCAGCCAGGGAATCCCGACCATGGCACGTGCACGCATGGTCGTGGTGGCAGCGCTTTCGCTCGCCTATCCGGTGCTGGTCTACGCGGCCATGGGCCGCTTCGAGCCACGCTGGCTGTCGCTGCTGCTGTTCGGCCTGGCCCTGCTGCGTGCGCTGAGCACCCGGCAACCGCTGTGGTGGGCCGCCGCGGCCGGTGCCGGCCTGCTGGCCGGGCTGGCCACCGTGCTCAACCAGGCCCTGCCACTGAAGCTGTACCCGGCGCTGGTGAACGTGGTGATGCTGGCGGTGTTCGCCACCAGCCTGCGTTTCGGCCCGCCGCTGGTGGAGCGCCTGGCGCGCCTGCAGGAGCCGGACCTGCCGGACTTCGCGGTAGCCTATACCCGTCGCGTCACCCAGGTGTGGTGCGGCTTTTTTGTTCTCAACGGTGGCCTGGCCCTGTTCACCGCGCTGTACGCGTCGGACCGGGTCTGGATGCTCTACAACGGATTGTTGGCGTACGTGATGATGGGAGTGTTGTTCGCAGGCGAATGGCTGGTGCGGCGTCGGGTCAAGGCGGCCCATGCCCATGGCTGACTGGATCGCCCTGGACCGGTTGCTGGTCGACGCGCAGCCCGGCCGTGACATCGGCCTCTGCGAAGGCATCGCCCTGGACCACAGCGCCTTCCGCCTGCGCGCGCTGGCCTGGCGTGATGCGTTCGCCGCCGCCGAAGGCCGCGACTGGGCGCTGTATTTCGACGATGCGATTGCCTTTGCCGCGGCCCTGTTCGGTGCCTGGCACGCCGGCAAGCGCGTGTTCCTCGCCGCCGACAACCTGCCGGCCACGCTGCAGGCGCTGCAGCCGCAGGTCAGTGGCTTCGCCGGCGATGTCCCGGCCGACTACCGCCCGTTGACGCCGGCCGTGGCGGCCGAGGGTGTGCTGCAGGTGCTGGACGAGCGCGCCTGCGAACTGTGCGTGTTCACCTCCGGCAGCACCGGCCAGCCCAGCGCGATCAACAAGCGCATGGACCAGCTGGCGCGCGAAGTCGATGCGCTGCAGGCCGCCTTCGGCGCCCAGCTCGACGGCGTGCAGGTGCACGGCACGGTCTCGCACCAGCACATCTATGGCCTGCTGTTCCGCGTACTGTGGCCGCTGGCCGCGGGCCGCCAGATCCAGCCGCGGCGTTTCTTCCATGAAGACCTGGTCGGCACCCTGGCCGGCGCCGACAGCGTGCTGGTGGCGACCCCGGCACATCTGAAGCGCCTGCCCGAACAGCTCGACTGGGCCAGCCTGCACGGCCGCCTGCGTGCGGTGTTCTCCTCCGG
>DOKO01000426.1:0-301 GCA_003510825.1 Stenotrophomonas sp. | reverse complement strand
GCGTGCGGTGTTCTCCTCCGGCGGCCCGCTGCCGGAAGAGGCCGCGCGGCAGGTGCGGCAGTGGCTGGGCGTGGCCCCCACCGAGGTGTACGGCAGCAGCGAGACCGGCGGCATCGCTTGGCGCCGCTGGGAGACCGACATGCCGCCGTGGCAGCCGTTGCCGGGCGTGCAGTGGCGCATCGATGACGGCTGCCTCGCGGTGGCCTCGGCGCACCTGGACAGCAGTGACTGGTGGCGCACCCAGGACCGCGTGGAGGCGCTGGCCGATGGCCGCTTCCGCCTGCTCGGCCGCGCCGACCGC
>DOKO01000425.1 GCA_003510825.1 Stenotrophomonas sp. | reverse complement strand
GCGGCGCAGGATCAGCACGCCCGCGCACACCGCCGCGAACGCGATCAGCGTGCCCATCGAGGTCAGTTCGCCCAGGATGTCCAGCGGGAACAGTGCCGCCAGCAGGGCGATGCCGATCCCGGTGATGACCGTATTGATGTGCGGCGTGCGGTACTTCGGGTGGATCTTGGTGAACACCGGCGGCAGCAGGCCATCGCGGCCCATGATCATGAAGATGCGCGGCTGGCCGATGATCATCACCAGCACCACCGAGGACAGGCCGATCAGGGCGCCGACCTCGACCACCCAGCGCAGCCAGCCCAGCTGCGGGTGCGCGGCCACGGCGGTCACCACCGGCTCGTCGGTGCCCAGCAGCGGGTAGGGCACCAGGCCGGTCATCACCGCCGCCATGGCGATGTACAGCACCGTGCAGATCACCAGCGACACCATCATGCCGAACGGCATGTCGCGCTGAGGGTTCTTCGATTCCTGCGCCGCCACCGACACCGCCTCGAAGCCGATGTAGGCGAAGAACACCATTGCCGCGCCGCGCAGCACGCCTTCCATGCCGTACTTGCCGGGGCCTTCGTTGGCCGGGATGAACGGGGTCCAGTTGCTGGTGTCCACGTACTTCCAGCCGACCACGATGACCAGGATGATCAGGCCGGTCTTCAGCACGACCATCGCCATGTTCATCGCCGAGGACTTGCTGATGCCGACGTAGCACAGCCAGGTCAGCAGCAGCACCAGGCCGGCCGCAGGCAGGTTGGCGATGGCGCCGGTCGGGCGCAGCTGCGCGTCCAGTGGCGCACTGACCAGCGACGCGGGTAGATGGATGTCGAACTGACTGAGCAGGCTGAGGAAATAGCCGGTCCAGCTGACCGCCACCGCCGAGGCCGAGACGCCGTACTCCAGCACCAGCATCCAGCCGATGAACCAGGCCGAGAGCTCGCCGAAGGTGGCGTAGGTGTAGGTGTAGGCGCTGCCGGAGACCGGCACCATCGAGGCGAACTCGGCGTAGGCCAGCGCGCAGAAGGCGCAGCAGATGGCCGCCAGCACGAAGGACAGCATGATGGCCGGGCCGGCGTGGTTGGCCGCGGCCTGGCCGGTGATGACGAAGATGCCGCCGCCGATCACCGCGCCGATGCCCAGGGCGGTCAGGCCCCAGGGGCCCAAGTGGCGTCGAAGGCTCAGGCCGTTGGCATCTTCATGGGCGGCATGCGGGTGCTTGGTGGCCCACAGTTGCTTGAACATGTGTGTCGATCTTTTCGAAGCGCGCCGCTGCCGGCGCGCGGGGAGAAACGGACGGGCCGGCGCAGGGGCCGGCCCGTAGGCACATCAGGAGGACTTGGCCAGCTTGCTGTTGCGGATGCCGTAGCCGAGGTAGATCAGCAGGCCCAGCACGGTCCAGCCCACGAACAGGTGCCAATGCACCACGAACGCCTGCCAGAACAGGAACAGGCAGGTGGCCGCGCCCAGCGGGCAGATGATCCAGACGGCCGGCACGCGGAACGGGCGGTGCAGGTCCGGCTTGCTGTAGCGCAGGACCAGCACGCCGATGCAGACGGTGGCGAAGGCCAGCAGGGTGCCCATCGAGACCAGTTCACCCAGCACGTTCAGCGGCACCAGGCCAGCCAGCGCCGCGGCGATCACGCCGACCACGATCGTGGCCCAGTACGGGGTGCGGAAGCGGGCGTGGACCTTGCCGAAGAACTTCGGCAGCAGGCCGTCGCGCGAGATCGTGTAGGCGATGCGGGTCTGGCCCATCATCATCACCAGGATCACCGAGGACAGGCCGGCGATGGCGCCGATCTCGACCGCGGTCTTCAGCCAGGCCAGCTGCGGGTAGCCTTCCAGCGCGGTGGCCACCGGCTTGTCGGTGCCCAGCAGGTGGTACGGCATCATGCCGGTCAGCACCGCGCAGACGATGATGTAGACGATGGTGCACACGGCCAGCGAGCCGAGCAGGCCGATCGGCATGTTGCGCTGCGGGTCCTTGGTCTCGCCGGCGGCGGTGGAGACCGCATCGAAGCCGATGTAGGCGAAGAACACGATGGTGGCGGCGCGGAAGATGCCGCTCCAGCCGAACTCGCCCGGGCCGGTGTTTTCAGGGATGAAGGGGTGCCAGTTGCCCGGATCGATATGCGCCGCGCCGATGCCGATGAACAGGCAGATGACGGTGACCTTGATGGCCACGATGATCGCGTTGACGAAGGCCGACTGGGTCACGCCCACGTAAAGCAGGCCCGACACCGCCGCGATGATCAGCACCGCCGGCAGGTTGAACAGCTTGCCGGAGGCGACGAACTCGCTGCCGGTCCAGGCGATCGGCGCTGCGCTGAGCGCGTCCGGGAAGGGCATGTTCAGCGTGCTGGTGACGAAGCTGATCAGGTAGGCCGACCAGCCCACCGCGACCGAGGCCGAGGCGAACAGGTATTCCAGCACCAGGCACCAGCCGATGAACCAGGCCATGCCTTCGCCGAGGGTGGCGTAGGAGTAGGAGTAGGCGCTGCCGGAGACCGGCATCATCGCCGCGAACTCGGCGTAGCACAGGCCCGCCAGCGCGCAGGCGAAGCCGGCGATGACGAACGAGAGCATGACCGCCGGGCCGGCATGGTTGGCCGCGGCCTGGCCGGTCAGCACGAAGATGCCTGCGCCGATCACCGCACCAATGCCGAGCATGATGAGGTGTTTCGCCGTGAGGGTCCGTTTCAACGTGGCTTCGCCGTCCAAGCTGCCTTCGATGGGTTCGCCAGCATCGACGTGCCCGGCCGGTTGGACCGGCTTGACCCTCAACAGTGCTTTCAGCATGCAGAACTTTCCTGATGATCGGATTGGGGCCGCCGATGCGTTGCCGGCGGCCTGGAATGGTGAAGGCCGTGCGAACGGCCCGCTGTACCTTAGCCAAAGCTGAAGCCACCGCACAAGCGCAATCGCAACAATGAACGGCGATAATGCGCAGTATTTTTCCGATATCCCCGCATTCATGAACCAACCCGCCGAATCCCTTGCCGCGCTTGACGATCACCTGCGTGGGCTGCTGCAGGACTACGCCCGCCGGGAGCCATCCCACGACGCGCTGGCTGCCGAATTCGGCACATTGATCGACGATGTGGAAGATCCTTTCTGTCGTGAACGTCTGGCTGGGCACTTCACGGCCAGCTGCTGGCTGGTCAGTGCCGATGGCCAGCGCCTGCTGCTGACCCACCACCGCAAGCTGCAGCGCTGGCTGCAGCTGGGCGGCCACGCCGATGGCGACCGCGACCTGGCCCGGGTGGCGCTGAAGGAAGGGGAAGAGGAATCCGGCCTGACCGGCCTGGTGCTGGACGATCCGGCGATCTTCGACCTGGACAAGCACTGGATTCCCGAGCGCAAGGATGTACCGGGCCACTGGCACTACGACGTGCGTTTCGTGATCCGTGCGGTAGGTGGCGAAGCCTTCGTGCTGAGCGAGGAATCGCTGGACCTGGCCTGGCGCCCGGTGGCCGAGGTCGCCGCAGACCCTGCATCGGATGAGTCGATGCAGCGCATGGCCAACCGCTGGCTGGCGCGCTGAAGCATTCCGCCGGGCATGGCCCGGCGCTACCGTCGTGCGGGCCGGGCCATGCCCGGCGACGCCTTCATCAATACAGAATGCGGGTGCGCAGGGTGCCCGGGATCGCGGCCAGCTCGTCACGCACGGCGCCGGCCTGCTCCTCGCTGGCGGTGATGTCGATCACCACGTAGCCCACCTTCGGGTCGGTGCGCAGGAACTGGCCGTCGATGTTGACGTTGTGCCGCGAGAAGATCTCGTTGACCTTGGACAGCACGCCCGGCACGTTCTGGTGGATGTGCAGCAGGCGCAGACTGTCGGCGTGCTCGGGCAGGGTCACTTCCGGGAAGTTGACCGCCGACAGGGTGCTGCCGTTGTCGCTGTAGCGCACGAGCTTGGCCGCCACCTCGATGCCGATGTTGTCCTGTGCTTCCAGCGTGCTGCCGCCCACGTGCGGGGTCAGGATCACGTTGTCGTGGCGGGTCAGCGGTGATTCGAAGACATCGCCATTGCCCTTGGGCTCGACCGGGAACACGTCCAGCGCGGCGCCACCGATGTGGCCGCTGGCCAGGGCCGCGTCCAGCGCGTCGATATCGACCACCGTGCCGCGCGCGGCATTGATCACGTGCGCGCCGGGGCGCATCTTCGCCAGTTCGGTGGCGCCGATCATCCACTGCGTGGACGGGGTTTCCGGTACATGCAGGGTGACGATGTCGGCGCGCGCCAGCAGGTCGTCCAGGCTGGCCGCGGCACGGGCATTGCCCAGCGACAGCTTGGTTTCCACGTCGTGGAAGATCACCTGCATGCCCAGCGACTCAGCGAGCACGCCGACCTGGGTGCCGATGTGGCCGTAGCCGATGATGCCCAGGGTCTTGCCGCGCACTTCATGGCTGCCGCTGGCCGACTTCGACCAGCCGCCGCGATGGCATTCGGCGTTCTTCTGCGGGATGCCGCGGGTCAGCATGATCGCTTCGGCGATGACCAGCTCGGCCACGCTGCGGGTGTTGGAATAGGGGGCGTTGAACACCGGGATGCCGGCCAGCTCGGCCGCATCCAGGTCGACCTGGTTGGTGCCGATGCAG
>DOKO01000288.1 GCA_003510825.1 Stenotrophomonas sp. | reverse complement strand
CTGGCTGATCGCCACCGCCAAGGCCACCGACAAGCTGGTGGTGTATGACGGCAGCACCGGCCAGCACCTGCGCGACGTTGGCACCGCCGGCACCGCGCTGGGCCAGTTCGACCGCCCCAACGGCATCTCGATCACCGACGACCTGCTGTGGATCGTCGAGCGTGACAACCACCGCGTGCAGGTGTTCTCGCTGCCCGATTTCACCCCGCTGGCGGTGTTCGGCGCCGACGACCTGCGCAAGCCGTATGGCCTGTGGGTCGACCGCCGCGCCGATGGCTACAGCGTCTACGTCACCGATTCCTGGGACAACGGCGAGGACGCACAGGGCAAGGACATCCTGCCGCCGCTGGCCGAGCTGGACAAGCGCGTGCGCCAGTACCATGTCACCCGCGATGGCGCCACAGTCGAAGCAACCCTGGCCGCCAGCATCGGTGATACCAGCGAGGCCGGCGCACTGCGCGTGGTCGAGTCGATCTGGGGTGACCCGGCCAACGACCGCCTGCTGATCGCCGAGGAAGACGAAACCTACGCCAGCGAGTTCAAGGTCTACACGCTGGCCGGCCGTTTCACCGGCACCACCTTCGGCCGCGATGTGTTCAAGGCGCAGGCCGAAGGCGTGATGCTGCGCACCTGCGGCAAGGACGGCTGGTGGATCACCACCGAGCAGGGCAAGCAGCGCAGCGTGTTCCACCTGTTCGACCGCCATACCCTGAAGCCGGTCGGTGCCTTCCAGGGCAACACGGTGGCCAACACCGATGGCATCTGGATGATGCAGCAGCCGAGCCCGCGCTTCCCGCACGGCGCGCTGTATGCCGTGCATGACGACCAGGGCGTGGTGGCCTTCGACTGGGAAGCCATCGCCAAGCAGCTGTCGCTGCCGCTGGAGTGTGGCGCATGAGCCGTCGTTGCATGAATGCCCTTGCGCTGGGCCTGCTGCTGGCGATGCCCGCACTGGGCTTTGCCGCCGCCGAACCGAACACCCAGGTGCCGGTGGGCAGCCATCACTACGCGGCTACCACCGTGCCGGACCGCATCGTCGCCTCGCCGTCGGTCGATCCCAGCCAGGGCTTCGCCGTGGCCTGGCGTACCGATGGCAGCGTGCAGGCGCCGCTGCTGGAAATCGCCCTGGCCGGTGACTCGCCGGCCATCGAGGGCATCCGCCAGGTGCGCGCGAAGAGCCAGGAGCTGAAGACCGAGAACGGCGTGTCGCATCACCATCGCGCCGAGGTTGATGGGCTGAAGCCGGACACGCTGTATGTGTACCGCGTGCAGGGCAATGGCAGCTGGAGTGCCTGGAACCAGCTGCGTACGCTGGGCAAGGCCGGCGAGCCGCTGACCCTGCTGTACTTCGGTGATACCCAGAACAAGAACCTCAGCCATGTCAGCCGCGTGGTGCGTGCCGCGCAGAAGACCGCACCGGAGGCGAGCATGAGCCTGTTCGCCGGTGACCTGGTCAGCGGCGGCGACGGCGCCGATGACAGCGAATGGGGCGAGTGGTTCGCCGCCACCAGCTGGCTGGCGCAGGAAACGCTGGTGGCGCCGGCCATCGGCAACCACGAGTACTTCGAAGAGTTCGAGGACACCCCGCAGGAACGCCGCGTGCTGGGCAAGCACTGGCCGGTGACGTTCGCGCTGCCGGGCAACGGTGCCGCAGCGGCTGCCAGCAGCACCTACTGGTTCGATGTGCAGGACGTGCGCGTGGCCGTGCTCGATGGCACCTCCGCGCTGGACCTCGGCACGGCCCAGGCGCAGGCGCAGTGGCTGGACAAGGTGCTGGCCAACAACCCGCACCCGTGGACCATCGTGCTGCTGCACCAGCCGTTCTATTCACCGCGCGAAGGCCGCGAGAACGCCGCCCTGCGCGACGTGCTGCTGCCGGTCGTGCGCCGCCACAACGTCGACCTGGTGCTGCAGGGCCACGACCACACCTACGGCCGCCGCGGCGAAGGTGAGGCCGCCACGCCGCAGTACGTGGTGACGGTGGCCGGTCCGAAGCAGTACCGCCTGTCCGACGAGGCGCGCCGGACCATGGATCCGGTGGCCGAGGATACCCAGCTGTTCCAGGTGCTGAAGATCGATCCGCAGCACCTGCGCTACGAAGCACGCACCGTCACCGGCCGGTTGTACGATGCCTTCGAGCTTCGCCGCGATGCCGCCGGCGGCAAGCAGCGGGTGGAGCTGCGCGAAGACCGCATCGCCCCGCGTGACTGCCCACGCGAGCAGACCGCAAAGGGCCGGGCGGACCGTTGCTGGGAATGAGGAGTGACTGCATGAACACAACTCGACGCATCGCCCCGCTGGCCGCCCTTGGCGCAGCCCTGTTGCTGGTAGCCGGTGCCGTGACCGCCGCCGACAGCGTGCTGCATCCGTTCCTGGCAGCGCAGCCGAAGCAGGCCCCGGCCGAAGTGAACCTGGCGGTGGAGATCCCGGCCGGCAGCTTCACCAAGTACGAGATCAAGGAAGACGGTCTCGTACACGTGGACCGCTTCCAGTCGATGCCGGTGGCCTATCCGGCCAACTACGGCTCGATGCCGCGCACGCTGGCCGGTGACAACGATCCGCTGGATGCCCTGGTGCTGACCCGCGAACCGTTGCATCCGGGCGTGATCGTGCGCTTCCGTCCCATCGGTTACCTGAAGATGATCGATGGCGGCGAGCACGACGAGAAGGTCATCGGCGTGCCCACCGACAAGGTCGACCCGACCTACGCCAACATCCGCGACCTGTCCGATCTTCCCGAGATCGAACGGCAGCGCATCGAGGCGTTCTTCCGGGTCTACAAGGACCTGCCGGCCGGCCGTAATCCGGTGCAGCTCAATGGCTGGGGCAATGCCGCCGAAGCCCGTGCGCTGATCAGCGAGGCGATGAAGCGCTTCGAGGCTGCGCCCGCGCGTTGAGAGGGAATGGCGCCCGCTGCGGCAACCGGATAGGCTGCCGCAGCGCGGTGCTGTGCCGCGGGGGAGCGGCACGCGGATGGAAGCGAACTGGGTGATCGGGCTGGTGCTCGTCTTGATGCTGCTGCCGGGCTTTTTCTTCGGCGGGCGCTACAAGGCGGACCTTTCCTCGCCCCGTCTCTGGCGGCGCTGGCTCAACCGCGCGGTGCTGTACCCGTGGTTCCACCTCATTGCTGCCGTACTGCTGATGCACCTGGGCAACGGATTGTCTGCGCTGCGCCCGGAGCTGGGCGAGGGCCTGCAGGATCTGGGGCACGGCCCCGCTGGTTTCGTGCTGCTGCCGTTTCCCCTGGCCGTGGTGCTGATGACCATCCCCGTGCGCCTTCAGCGCGTGCTTCGTGGGCGGCGCTGGAAACCCGGTCCGGACCCGGAGCCCGTCGTGCTGCCGCAGGCGGTCGCAGCCATCAGGCCACGTTCGCGGGATTATGGACACATCGATCTTGCCGACCCGGCCATGATCGAAGAACTGGCGCGCAGCCACTGGCAGGTCATGGATGCTGCCGATCGACGCGGGCTGGGGCTGGATCATGCCGAGCGGATGCAGCGTGGCTTCCTGCGCTACCTGCTGCTGCTCGATGACCGGCAACTTGCCGAGCAGGCGGCTTCGGTCTATCGGCGGGCGATGATCGCCCATGCCTGGGACGGCCAGCGCGAACGCGGCTTGTAGATCCACGCCATGCGTGGGTTCAGCCCTGCAGCGTCTCGATGAATGACTCCGCGTCGATCCGGTCGCCCAGCACCCGGGCCACCGCCTGCACGGCCGCTTCCTGGTGCTCGGCGCGGATGCCGCCATCGTCATCATCGTTGTAGAGATGATCGCCGGCATCCAGATACACCGCGCTGGCCGCAGCGAGGGCCTTCATAAGAGTCGGCAGGTCGTCGACGAACGTATCGGCCTCCCAGCTGCCGCGGCCGTGCCGTGCGAACAATACGCGGTCGTCCTCCATGTCGAGGATGAAAGGATCGGCGCCGAGGTCGGCCACGACCAGCCAGTTGGCGGGCCAGTCCTCGATCGGCTCGCCGTCCACGCCATTCCAGCGATACCCGGCCTGGTAGCTCCACAGGCGCTGCAGCGGCGGCACCCATACCTCAAGCCCGGGGAGGGTGATGCCGGCATGGCCGACCTTGGCGTTGATCTCGCGCCCCAGCGGCCCGACCTGCGCGTAGAAGCGGGCCAGCACCGGCGGCAGCGGGAACGGGCCCTGCCAGTCCTGTTCGTGCTGGGCCTGCAGGGGGCCGAAACGGGCGAAGGCAGCGTGCAGGTCATCCATGGCGCGGGTGTTCCGGTAAGGGGCCCGGCAGCCTAGCAGACGGGCCCGCGTGCAATGCCTTCACCACGGCTGGCTATCATGTGCGCCATCCAGAACGAAGGCGATGCACGTGTCGGTAGCGTTGGTGTGGTTTCGCCGCGATCTGCGGCTGCAGGACAATCCGGCCCTGCAGGCCGCGCTCGATGCCGGCCACGACGTGGTGCCGGTCTATATCCATGCGCCGCAGGAAGAGGGCGAGTGGACGCCCGGCGCGGCGTCGGATGCCTGGCGCCATCGCTCGTTGGCCGCACTCGATGCCGACCTGCGCGCACGCGGTTCGGCGCTGGTGCTGCGCAGCGGCGACAGCCTGGCCACGCTGCAGGCCCTGATCGAGGAAACCGGCGCCGAGGCGGTGTTCTGGAACCGCAAGTACGAGCCGGCCACCCAGCCGCGCGACGCCACCATCAAGCGCACCCTGCGCGAGCAGGGCATCGACGCACAGAGCTGCAATGGCAGTCTGCTGTTCGAGCCCTGGGACATCGAGACCCAGCAGGGGCAGCCGTACAAGGTGTTCACCCCGTACTGGCGCAACGTGCTCAGCCACTGGCGCCTGCCCGCGCTGCAGGCCGCGCCGAAGCAGCTGCCGGCCCACAAGGTCGACAGCCTCGCGCTGGAAGCGCTGCAGCTGGCGCCGACGCTCGATTGGGACACCGGCTTCTGGGAGCACTGGCAGCCGGGCGAAGCCGGTGCGCTGGAGGCGCTGTCGGTGTTCGAGGATGGCGCCCTGCGCGGCTATCGCGAGCAGCGCGACCTGCCGGACCGGGTAGGCACCTCGCGGATGTCGCCGCACCTGCATTTCGGCGAGATCGCGCCGTGGCGCATCGCCCATGCACTGGAAGGCCTGCGCAGCGCCGGCACCGATGCCGATATCGATGGCTACCTGCGCCAGCTCGGTTGGCGCGATTTCGCCTACCACCTGCTGCATCACTTCCCGAAGACGCCGAACGAGAACCTCAATCCGCGCTTCGACCGTTTCCCGTGGGCCAATCCCAGCAGCGCGCAGCTGCATGACTGGCAGCGTGGCAACACCGGCGTGCCGATCGTCGATGCCGGCCTGCGTGAGCTGTGGCACACCGGCTACATGCACAACCGGGTGCGCATGATCGTCGCCAGCTACCTGTGCAAGCACCTGCGCGCGCATTGGCTGCACGGCGCGCGCTGGTTCTGGGACACGCTGGTCGATGCCGACCTGGCCAACAATACGATGGGGTGGCAGTGGGTGGCCGGTACCGGCGCCGACGCAGCGCCGTATTTCCGGGTGTTCAATCCGGTCACCCAGGCCGAGAAGTTCGATCCGCAGGCGCGCTACATCACGCGCTGGGTGCCGGAACTGGCGGCGCTGCCGGTAAAGGCGCGCTTCGCGCCGTGGCAGCATCCGCTGCTGCTGGCCGACAAGGCGCCGGGCTATCCGCGGACGCCGCTGGTGGATCTCGCCGCTGGCCGTGATGCCGCGCTGGCGGCCTATCGGAGCACGGGCGGCGAGTAAAGCGGGCAGATGAAGGCCGGCTCAGAAAGCTGAATGCAGTACGTCCGGCCTTCACATCCATCATCCCGGCATCGCGCCGGGCTGTATATCCTCCGGGTCGTTCGCACGCCGCACTGGCCGGCATCCAAGGAGACCACCATGATCCGCAATACCACCCGCAACGTCGCCCTGGCCCTGATGACCGCTGCCGCGCTGACGGCGTGCGCCACCGGCGGCTCCTATGTGCAGAGTGACCAGTACGGCAACCCGACCGAGCAGCAGAACCGCACCGGTCGTGGCGCCCTGATCGGTACCGCCGTGGGCGTGGCCGCCGGCCTGCTGAGTGGCAACAGCGCCACCGAGCGTCGCCAGCACGCGCTGGTCGGTGCCGGCATCGGCGCGCTGAGCGGCGCGGCCATCGGCAACTACCAGGACCGCCAGGAGCGCGCCCTGCGTGAGCGCACCGCCAACACCGGCATCGACGTGCAGCGCCAGGGCGACAACATCACCCTGAACCTGCCGGACGGC
>DOKO01000289.1 GCA_003510825.1 Stenotrophomonas sp. | reverse complement strand
TCTGCCGCCCCGGTGCCGCCGGCGCAGGTGGCCGCCGACATTGCCCGGGCCACGGTGCTGGGACAGACCGGCGACGGCAAGCAGATCCTGCTGGCCACCTGCACGGCCGACTCTGCGCTGCTGCGCGAGCTGGGCCGGCTGCGTGAACTGACCTTCCGCCAGGTGGGCGAGGGCACCGGCCGCAGCCGCGACCTGGACGACTACGACCTGCAGTACCAGCACATCGTCATCTGGGACGGCAGCGCACAGCGCATCGCCGGTGCCTACCGCATCATGCGCGGTGCACAGGCGCTGGCCCGCCGCGGCCTGGCCGGGCTCTACAGCGCCTCGCTGTTCCGCTATTCCGACGATGCCATCACCCGCATCGCCGAGGGCCTGGAACTGGGCCGCAGCTTCGTGGTGCCCGATTACTGGGGCAGCCGCAGCCTGGATTACCTGTGGCAGGGCATCGGTGCCTACCTGCAGTGCCAGCCGGGCATCCGCTACCTGTTCGGCGCGGTGTCGATCAGCGCCGCGCTGCCGCGCGAGGCACGCGAGCAGCTGGTGGCCTACTACCAGCGGTATTACGGCGGCCGCAGCGGCCTGGTCGAATCCAACCAGCCGTTCCAGTATTTCGCCGCACCGCCCAGCTTTGGCGAACTCGACGCGGGCGCCGCCTTCGACGTGCTGAAGGCCAACCTGGCCGCGCTGGGCACGGGTGTGCCGACGCTGTACCGGCAGTACACCGATCTGTGCGAACCCGGCGGCGCGCGCTTCCTCGCGTTCGGCGTCGACCCGGATTTCAGCGATTCGATCGACGGCCTGATCGAAGTGGACCTGCAGGCGATCCGGCCAAACAAACGCAAACGCTACCTGCGCGACGCGGGGATGCCGGCATGAGCGCGCTGGCGAACCTGTCGCCGCACCGGCGTGCAGTGTTCGTCTCCGACGTGCACCTCGGGTCGCGCCACTGCCACGCCGCCGAACTCGCCACCTTCCTCGGCCAGCTGCGCTGCGAGCGGCTGTACCTGGTCGGCGACATCATCGACCTGTGGTGGATGGCGCACCGCCGTGCCAACTGGCGTGCCTCGCACAGCGAGGTGATCCAGGCACTGCATGCGCTGCGCCGCGCCGGTACCGAGATCATCTACATCCCCGGCAACCACGATGCCTCGCTGCGCCATGTGTGCGGGCTGATGCTGCCGGCCATGCAGGTGCGCCGCCGCGCCATCCACGTGACCGCCGACGGCCGCCGACTGCTGGTGGCGCACGGCGATGACTACGACGGCGTGACCCACTTTGGTGGCCTGCAGGAGCGCTTCGGCGACTGGCTGTACTACCGCATCCTCACCGGCAACCAGGCGTTGAACGCGGTGCGGCGACGGCTGGGCATGCGCTACTGGTCGCTGTCCGAATTCCTGAAGAAGCGCAGCGGTGCGGCCGAGCGCTACATCGAACGCTTCGTCCAGGCCGGTCTGGATGATGTGCGCCGGCGCGGGCTGGACGGCATCATCTGCGGCCACATCCACCGCGCGGCGCTGGTCGAGCGCGATGGGCTGGTCTATGCGAACGACGGCGACTGGGTGGAAAGCCTGACCGCGCTGGCCGAGGACCACGATGGCGCGCTGCGCCTGCTGGACCATCATGGGCAGACCCTGGTGGAACTGCCCGGCGCGCGCATGTCGCAGGCGGCATAGCGCCTGCCTTCTGTAGAGCCGAGCCCATGCTCGGCTGTCGTGGCGCCAGACGAAGAGCCGCCGGGCATCGGCTCGGCTCTACATACACCACGCGCAAGCGGCTAGCATCAGCGAATGGACTCGTTGACCCAGATCGTTCTCGGTGGCGCCGTCGCTGCCGCCATCGCTCCGCCCGGCCACCGCCGTGCGGCCCTGCTGGCCGGTGCCGCACTCGGCACGCTGCCCGACCTCGATGCCCTGTGGCTCGGCTTCGCCGCGGCCGACCCGGTGGCCAACATGGTCGACCACCGCAGCTTCAGCCATTCGCTGCTGGTGCTGCCGTGGGTGGCCGCGCTGATCTGGTGGCTGTTCAAGCGCTTCGGCAACGGCCGCGTGGCGCAGTCACCGATGCGCTGGTTCTGGGCCATCCAGCTGGCCCTGGTCACCCATCCGCTGCTGGATGCGTTCACCGTCTACGGCACCCAGCTGTGGTGGCCGCTGCGGCCGCATCCGACGATGGGTTCCAGCGTCTTCATCATCGACCCGGCCTACACCGTGTGGCTGCTGCTGGGCTGCGTGGTGGCCTGGTTCGCGCGCGCACGGCCGTGGGCGGGCAAGGTGCTGGGCGTCTCGCTGCTGGTCAGCACGGCCTACCTGGGCTGGGGCCTGGTGGCCAAGGCCCAGGTTGATCGCGCCGCGCAGCAGAGCCTGGCCGCGATGGGCCTGGGCGATGCGCCGCGGTTCTCGGTGCCGATGCCGTTCAACACGCTGCTGTGGCGGGTGGTGGCGATGACGCCCAGTGGCTACGTGGTGGGCGACCGTTCGCTGGTGGCCGACCAGGGCCCGATGCGGTTTGAAGGCTACCCGTCCAACGTGCAGGCGCTGCGCGAAGCGTCCGCGATTCCGGCCGTGCAGCGGCTGCAGTGGTTCAACCGCGGCTTCATGCGCGCGCAGGTGGTGGACAACCAGCTGGTGCTGAGCGACCTGCGCATGGGCCTGGAGCCGGACTACACCTTCAACTTCGCGGTGGCCGAGCAGGTGGACGGGCAGTGGCGGGCGATCGTGCCGCAGCAGCAGCGCATGGATTACAGCAGCCCGGCCGCACGCGCCGATGCGGGGCACCGGCTGGCGGCGATGTGGCAGCGGATCTGGCAGGCGCCGCCGGCGGCGACCCTGCACATCGACCCGTGAACCCGCGCACCGCGCGGGCGGTATCTCAATACACCGTCGCGCGGCCCTGCACGAACGAATAGAAGAACACCGCGTTCGGCTCGTTCTGCACCAGGCGGAACTCGCGGCGCATGCCCTCCACGGTTTCTTCGTCCACGGCGCCGGCCTGCAGCAGCTGGTCGGCGGCCGACAGCAGCAGCTGTTCCCAGAACGCGATCATCGTCTTGCGGCGTGCCGGTTCGCGGTTGTCCAGGTGGATGGTCTTGATCTCGGTGTGCACGTCGCGGAAGCCACCGGCCAGCAGCAGGTTGCCGAGCTTGGCGCCGACGAACGGGTCGCCGCCATGGTCGTGCTGGAAATCGTTGAAGGCCATCCAGTAGCGCCAGATGTGCGGCGAATACGGGTCCAGCAGGAACGAGGCATTCATCACCTCGGTGATGTAGACCGGCGAGCCCGGGGCCAGCACCCGGCGCACTTCGCTTAGCACGCGGGCAGGGGAGGGCACGTGTTCCAGCACCCAGCACAGGAAGGCCGAATCGAAGCTGCGGGCCTCGAACGGCAGTTCGCCGGCATCGGCCTGCTGCAGGGTGTAGCGGTCGCTGCACCACGGCGTGCGCGCCAGGTTCTCACGCGCGGTGGCCAGCTGCGCCTCGCTCAGGTCCACGCCGGTGACGTGCAGCTCGGGGAAACGGCGCAGCAGGATTTCAGTCTGCGCACCGACGCCGCTGCCGACTTCCAGCAGGTGGCGCGCACCGGTGTAGTCGATCTGGCTGAAGATGCTCGATTCCAGCAGGCGCGCCTGGGTCATCAGGCGCTGCTGTTCGGTGCCGGAAAAACCGTGCAGGTAGGTCGGGGAAGAGATCGGCGGCGTCATGGTGGCGGGCTCTTGGGGCGTCGAGCGTGATCGATGGAAAGGGCGCGTAGAGTCGAGCTTGCTCGACTGTCCGGGAAAGCCAGTCGAGCAAGCTCGACTCTACGGATCAAGGCAATCGGGCAGGTTACGAGGCGGCTGGCGCAGTCAGGCGGCGGAAGGCATGGCCGGTTCCCCGGCAATCAGGCGGTCGAAATATTCGGTGGTCAGCGCGATCTGGCTGGCCGGGTCTTCGGCGCGGTTGACCACCGCGCGGAAGGCGGCGTTCTCCGGCCGGTCCTTGGCGTACCAGCCCAGGTGCTTGCGGGCGATGCGCACGCCCTGCGGCTCACCGTAGAACGCGTGCAGCGCATGCAGGTGGCCCAGCAGGATGTCGCGCACTTCCTCCAGCGAGGGCGGCGGCAGTTCCTGGCCGGTGGCCAGGTAGTGCGCCACTTCGCGGAAGATCCACGGCCGGCCCTGTGCGGAACGGCCGATCATCACCGCGTCCACGCCGGTCTGCTGCAGCACATGGGCGGCCTTCTGCGGCGAATCGATATCGCCGTTGGCGATGACCGGAATGCGCAGCGCGGCCTTGATCTCGCCGATGATGCCGTACTCGGCCTGGCCGGTGTAATGCTGGTCGCGGGTGCGGCCGTGCACGGCCAGCGCGGCGATGCCGCTGTCCTCGGCGATGCGCGCGATCACCGGCCCGTTGCGATGGTCGCAGTCCCAGCCGGTGCGGATCTTCAGGGTGACCGGCACGTCCACCGCGTTGACCACGGCTTCGAGGATGCGCGCCACCAGCAGTTCATCGCGCATCAGCGCCGAGCCGGCCCAGGCGTTGCACACCTTCTTGGCCGGGCAGCCCATGTTGATGTCGATGATCTGCGCGCCGTGGTCGACGTTGTAGCGCGCCGCCTCGGCCAGCTGCTGCGGCTCGGTGCCGGCAATCTGCACGCTGATCGGCGCCGGCTCGCCCTCGTGGTCCATGCGGTGGATCGACTTGCGCGTGGTCCAGAAGCGCGGGTCGCTGATGGTCATTTCCGAGGCGGCCAGACCCGCGCCCAGCCGTTTGCACAGCAGGCGGAAGGGCTTGTCGGTGACGCCGGCCATGGGGGCCAGCACGACGTTGGGGGCAATGGTGTACGGGCCGATCTGCATGTGCCCATTGTAGGCCGCAGGGCCCGCCGCCGCGCCGCCAAGGGCGGCCTTGTTCAGGCCAATCCGGACCGACCTCATGCCACACCGGCATCAGCAGATGCTTGATGGTCGCTTCCGCCGCCCCCACGGGCCGGTCATGGTGGGCGGCTGGGTCATGGGGGAAGGCCCATCCACGCATGGCGTGGATCTACTGGCCGGAGCCTCCATTCACGCATGGCGCGGCCCACGCACCCGGTAGATCCACGCCATGCGTGGATGGGGCGTGTCGCCGGACACAAAAAACCCCGGGCATTCGCACGCCCGGGGTTTTCATCCACGCATGGCGTGGCGTTACTTCACTTCAGCGTCGGCCGGGGTGAAGCGCGGCATCGCCGCAGCGGCGCCTTCCTTCTCGGTGGAACGGCCGGCGAACTGGTTGGCGAAACGCACGTGGCGGGCGAACGGCGCGTCCGGCACCTGGGCGATCGAGGCCGCCAGCGCACCGTTGAAGGCATCACCCGCACCGGTGGTGTCGATGGCCTGCACCTGCTCGGCGCCCACACGGTAGTACGGCTGGGTGTCGCCACGCAGGTTCTCGTCGGCGTGCGAAACGAACACGCCCACCGCACCCAGGGTCACCACCACGGTGCCGTTGCCGACCAGCTTGCGGCACAGCGCGTGCAGGCTGGCGCCATCCAGCGCGGCGACGTCGTCGGCATCCACGCGCTCACCCACATGGCGGCCGAGCAGCGAAGCAAACTCGGTCTCGTTCGGGGTCAGCACATCGGCCAGCTTCAGCAGGCCGATGCTGGACGGGGCGTCGGCCGGTGCGGCGTTCAGCACGGTGGTGACACCGGCTTCGCGCGCCGCAGCCAGCGCGGCCTCGATGGTCTGCACCGGCGATTCCAGCTGCACCAGCACCACCTTGGCACCGGCCAGCAGCGCCTGCTGCTGTTCCAGGAACGCGGTGCTCAGCGCGGCATTGGCGCCGGGGCCGATGACGATGGTGTTGCGGCCACGGGCATCGACGTAGATGCCGGCGGTGCCGGTCGGCTCGCTGCTGGCCTCGGCG
>DOKO01000290.1 GCA_003510825.1 Stenotrophomonas sp. | reverse complement strand
GGTGTAATCGGTGTACAGCGTGCTGCGCCTGCCGTGGCCGGCCTGCGCATACAGCAGCACCGCATCGATGGTCAGCGGGTCGACCTTCCACTTCCACCAGTCGCCGCGGCGGCGCCCGGCCTGGTAGATCGAATCACGGCGCTTGAGCATCAGTCCTTCGACACCGCGCTCGCGCGATGCTTCGCGCAGGTCCGCGGCGTGCGCCCAATCGTCGGCATGCACGTCGGGCGACAGCTGGATGCGCGCATCGCCGAGTGCGCCGATCAGTTCGGCCAGCTGCGTGCGCCGCTGCTGCAGTGGCAGTTCGCGCAGGTCCTGGCCATCGCGTTCCAGCAGGTCGTAGGCGAGCACGCGCACCGGCGTGTTGCGCAACGTTGCCGCACCAGGCTTGCGGCGCTGGATGCGCGTCTGCAGCGCGGTGAATGCGCGTGGCGCGTCGTCGGCCTCATCCCAGGCCAGCAGCTCGCCATCGATCACGCAGCCGTCGGGCAGTGCGGCTGCTGCCTGTTCGATCTCAGGGAAGCGCCCGTCCAGACGCTCCTCGCCGCGCGACCACAACGCCACTTCGCCCTGGCGGCGCAGCAGCTGCAGGCGGATGCCATCCCACTTCCATTCCAGCAGCCAGTCGTCGATCGCGCCCAGCCGTTCCTGCGGCTCGCCTTCCAGCGGCGAGGCGAGGAAGAACGGGTAGGGCTGCTGGCGGTCCAGCGGCAGCTCCTCCGGTGACAGCAGTTGTGCCAGCAGGCCCGGCGTTGGGACCCACTCACCGAGCATGCGCTGGGCGATGCGGGCGATGTCCAGGCCCGACCATTCGGCCAGTGCCTGCTGCACCAGCCGCTGCGAAACACCGACGCGCAGCGCGCCGGTCAGCAGCTTGTTGAACACCAGGCGTTCGCTGGCCGGCAGCTGCCGCCAGCCGGCCACCACGGCGGCACGGCGCACGTCCTCGGGCTGGTTGGCCACGACCAGCAGATGCTGTTCGATCCAGTCGGCCAGTGCGCGGTCGGGGGCGGGCTGCGCCGGATCATCCAGCAGCAGGGTCAGTGTTTCGGCGAGGTCGCCGACCTGCGCGTAGCTGTCTTCGACCAGCCACGCTGGCAGCCCCGACTCCTCGCTCACCCAGGCGCGCAGCTCGCCGCTGGCAGCGATCTTCCGGCGTGCGCCGCCGACCTTGCCGCCACTGAGCAGGAACAGCGCCCAGGCCGCGTCGTGCGCGCCGGCATGGGCGAAGTAGTCGACCAGGGCCGCGCGCTTGTCCAGCGTGGCCGTGCTGCGGTCCAGCCGCTGGTAGAGCGCGGCGAAGGCCTTCATTCCTCGCTCCCGAAATCGGTGCGGAAGGCCTCGGCGGCCACTCCGCGTTCGCGCAGGAACGGAATCAGCGCATCGGTGTTGCCGTGGGTGGCGATCACCCGCGTCGCCCCGGTCTGTTCGATGGTCTGCAGCAGGGCAGGCCAGTCGGCATGGTCGGACACCACGAAGCCGCGATCGACGTTGCGCCGCCGGCGGTTGCCGCGCAGCTGCATCCAGCCCGAGGCGAAACCAAGCTGGTGGCGGCCGAAACGGCGCAGCCAGGGCGTGCCTGCGGCCGACGGCGGGGCGATGATCAGCTTGCCGGCCGCCTCCGGTTGGCGGCCCTGTTCGGCCACGGTCAGCGTTTCCAGCATTGGGATGCCCGCCTCGCGGTACACCGCCACGCCGTTGGCCACCGCACCGTGCAGCCACGCAGGCGTGTCATCCAGCGGCAGCAGTTCGCCGAGCACGCGTTGCGCTTTGCCCAGCGAGTAGCAGAGCAGCACGGCCGCTTCACCGCGCTGCGCGCATTCCCTGCGCCACGCCACGATCTCGGCAGCCACCGCGGCGGTATCAGGCCAGCGGTAGATCGGCAGGGCGAAGGTCGCTTCGGTGATGAAGGTATCGCAGGGCACCACTTCGAACGGCGCGCAGGTGGGATCGGGTTGGCGCTTGTAGTCGCCCGAGGCGACCCAGACCTGGCGGCCGTCGTCGATGCGCACCTGCGAGGAACCCAGCACGTGGCCGGCCGGATGCAGCGACACCTGCACCCGGCCCAGGGTGAACGGCTGGCCGTCGGCATGGACCTGCAGCGGTACGTCGCCCAGCCGCCAGCGCAGGATCGGCGCGCTGCCGGGGCTGCAGTGGTATTCGCCCATGCCGGGCCGGGCGTGGTCGCCATGGCCGTGGGTGATGACCGCGCGCGGCACCGGCCGCCACGGGTCGATGTGGAAATCGCCTGCGGCGCAGTAGAGCCCTTCAGGGCGAAGTACCACCAGATCGTCATTGACTGCCATGCCTGCACTGTCGCGCGGTGCTCGTGCACGGGGCGAGAACCGGCCTGAACGCGGGGTTGCCGGACGATGCTGCACAATCGGCGCGCAGCCTTCTCGCCGGCAGGATGGAACCGATGAACGGACCGAGCTTCAGCAGCAGCGCGCCCTTTGAAACCCACGTGGTGCTGAACCAGCCACCGCCGTTTGCGGGCCGCCAGCTGTGGACCGACGACGTGGCGCTGATGGAGGCGGTGCAGCGCGAGGGCGCGGCCGCATTCGCGCCGCGGCTGGCGATATACGGCGGGCTGGCCGGCAACCAGCTTTACCAGCTGGGCTTCGATGCCAACCGCGACCGGCCACGGCTGCGCACGCACGATGCGCAGGGCCACCGCATCGATACCGTGGACTTCCACCCGGCGTACCACCAGTTGATGCACGCGGCCAAGCAGCATGGCGTGTCCGGGCTGTCGTGGCATGAGCCTCAGCCCGGCGTGCACGTCGCGCGGGCGGCATTGAGCTACCTGCACCACCAGGCGGAAGCCGGCACCAGCTGCCCGCTGACCATGACCCATGCCGCGGTGGCAGTGCTGCAGGCGCAGCCGCACCTGGCCGAGTGGGCGCGCAAGGCGGCCTCACCCGTGTACGACGCACGCGACGTGCCGGTGGCCGACAAGGCCGGCATTACCCTGGGCATGGGCATGACCGAAAAGCAGGGCGGTTCGGACGTGCGCGCCAACAGCACGCGGGCCGAGCCCATCGATGGCGAACGCTATCGCCTGGTCGGGCACAAGTGGTTCTTCTCGGCACCGATGTCCGATGGCTTCCTGGTGCTGGCGCAGGCGCCGGGTGGGCTGACCTGCCTGCTGATGCCGCGGCGGCTGGCCGATGGCGATCGCAATGCCTTCCACCTGATGCGCCTGAAGGACAAGCTGGGTGACTGGTCCAACGCGTCCAGCGAAGTGGAGTTCTGCGGCGCGCAGGCGTGGCGCGTGGGCGAGGAGGGCAGGGGCGTGGCCACCATCATCGGCATGGTGATGATGACGCGCCTGGACTGCATGCTCGGTGCAGCCGCGGAAATGCGCATGGCCCTGGCGCAGGCGCTGCACCACGCGCGCCATCGGCGCACGTTCGGCAAGCCGCTGGTGGAACACGCGCTGATGGCCAATGTGCTGGCAGACCTTGCGCTGGAATCGGAAGCGGCCACGGTGCTGGCCATGCGCATCGCGCGCGCGGTGGACTGCGCCGGCAGCGATCCGCAGGAGGCCGCGCTGGCGCGGCTGGGTACGGCGCTGGGCAAGTACTGGGTGTGCAAGCGCGCGGCCGCGTTCGTCAACGAGGCGCAGGAATGCCTGGGGGGTGCCGGTTACGTGGAGGAGTCGATGCTTCCGCGGCTGTACCGGCAGGCGCCGTTGAATTCGATCTGGGAAGGCAGCGGCAACGTGCAGTGCCTGGACGTGCTGCGCGCGCTGGGGCGTGAGCCGGACGCGATGCAGGCGCTGCGCGCGGAGCTGGAAGCGGTCGCCGATCGCGACACCGGTTATGCGGCGGCACTGCAGCGCTGGGCGTCGGCGCCGGCGCCGGATGAATCGCAGGCGCGGTTGTTCTGCGAGCGCACGGTGCTGCTGCTGCAGGCTGCGCTCCTGTTGCGGGCGCGCAGCCCGATGGCCGGGGTGTTCGTGCGCAGCCGGCTGCAGGGTGAGCATGGGTTGGTGTTCGGGACGCTGCCGGCGGGGGTGGATGTGGGGGCGATGATGGCGCGGGCGCTGCCGCAGTAGGCGGCCAACGGCGGAGCCCCTCGTGGTGGTCGTGCGGCGGGGTTCGTGGAGGCTGCCGGGGCGTGTGGGTTCGCGGGAC
>DOKO01000291.1:852-27071 GCA_003510825.1 Stenotrophomonas sp. | reverse complement strand
CGGGCCCGCACCGGCTTCGGCGTGAATCGCCAGGTGCGCCAGGCCAGGCAGGCGTGCAGGGCTGCCAGCGCCAGCATCGTCAGGTCGGTTCCTGCGAACGCCCAGTCCGCGACCGGCAACGAGCGCCACAAGGGATGCGCGGTGGTGACGGCGCCCAGCACCGGCAACAGGGCCAGCAGCGCCGCCGCAAAGGTGAACTGCTCGACCCAGGCCTGCTTGGGCGTGCGCAGGCAGGCGTGGGCCAGCATCGCCGCCCAGGCCAGGAAGAACACGTGGACTTCCCAGCCGGCGCGGTCGGCCATCGTGGCCGGCAGCAGCCGGTTGCCCCAGAAGAACGCGGCCATGGCTACCGACAGCCCGGCCACGGTGGCGATGTTCAGGCGTTCGACCAGGCGGAAACCGAAGTAGGGCCGCTGCGGATCGGGCAACTGGCTGCGGCGCTTCACCGTCCACAGCACCAGCCCGGTACCGACCATGGCGGTGCCGCCTAGGCTGACCACGAAGTACAGCCAGCGCGTAAGTGCATCGGCAAAGCGGCCCAGGTGCAGGCCGTACAGCACGCCCTGGGTCTGCGCGGCGGCGCCGGACGTCTCCTTGGCCTGCAGCAGGCGACCACTGCTGCCGTCGAACAGCAGGTAGTGCGGCGTGGTCGACACGCGGGTGGACTGCGCGCGCACCACGGCGACGCGGGCGTTGCGGTCACCCGGGTTCTGCACCTGCACGCCGCCGACACTGGCTGGCCCCCAACGCTGTTCGGCAGCAGCCACCATCGCGGCGACATCGGCCATCGGTGCAGGCACATCGGCGGGAGCCTGGCGTGGCAGCTGCAGGCGCATCTCGCTGGTGACCTGTGCCTGTTGGCGTTTGTCCTGCAGCCTGTCGAGGCCGAAGGGCATGTACAGCACCGCCAGCATCACCAGCCCGCTCCAGGTGATCATGAAGTGGAACGGCAGGCCGAGCACCGAG
Organism: Stenotrophomonas sp.; assembly: GCA_003510825.1. Classification (GTDB taxonomy): domain Bacteria; phylum Pseudomonadota; class Gammaproteobacteria; order Xanthomonadales; family Xanthomonadaceae; genus Stenotrophomonas. The sequence continues at coordinate 26,105 of DOKO01000291.1, read as the reverse complement.
ACCGCAGCATGCCCATCCAGCCACGAGCGCTGGCCCTTGCCCCAGCGGAAGGTGAAGAAGTCGGCGAAGATCTTCTTGTGGGTGATGACGCCGCTGACGATGGCCACCAGCATGAACATCGCGCACAGGCCGACGATCCATCGCCCCCACATCGCCGGCATGTAATGCAGGTTGAAGTGGAAGGCATAGAAGAAGTCGCCGCCCGCGGTATCGCGCGCCGCCAACGGCGTGCCGGTGTCAGCATCGAAGCGGCCGGACTGGAAGCCGTGGCGACCACCGCCGCCGCCGGGTGCGGCCCACATCGCTGACACCCAGGGGCTGCGCGGGCTGGGCAGGGTCAGGCTGATCTGGCGCGCGCCCGGCGTGTCGGCCATCAGCTGCGAGACCAGCCGTGCACTGACTTCCGGCGCGGGCGGCAGCTGCGCAGGCGTGCTGATCTCCGGGCGCGTGTAGCGTGAGATCTCATCGCGGAAGTAGCTGGCGGTGCCGGTCAGGAACATCGCGTAGAGAATCCAGCCGGCCAGCAGGCCGACCCAGATGTGCAGGTCGGACATGGTCTGGCGGATGCCCCGCGGCTTGGGTGCACGCGCTGTGACCGCACTCATGCGCCACCTCCGGCCGGTACCGCGAACGTTGCCAGCAGCCACAGCGGGGCAGCGGCAAGGGCCAGGCCCAGCCACGCGCGTCGTGCCGAACGCACGGCAAACACCCAGACCACCGCGCCGGCATATAGCAGGAAGCTGGCCAGCATGCCGGTGAACACCGCCTGCTGCGGGTCGATGGGCAGGGCAAGCGCGGAAACGCTGCACAACGCGGCCAACAGATAGCCGCCCAGCAGGGCAGCGATGATGCGTGACACCAGCGGCAGCCAGGCGGCCAGCGCTGCGAAGCGGGAAACAATCACCAGCACATACTCCAGAGCGCCACGCCCGCAGGCGTGGCGGGGCGAGGGATCAGAAGTCGACCGTGGCCGAGAGCGTGGCCGTGCGCGGCGCACCGAGGCCGGAGCCCAGGCTGCCGGCCCAGTACGCCTTGTTGGTCAGGTTCTGCACGGTGGCGCGCAGCACCAGCGGCTTGCCCGCCGCTTCGGTGGCGTAGCGTGCGCCGAGGTCGTAGATGGTGTGGCCGGCCACCCACTGGCTGTTGTCGGCGTTGATGTAGCCCTTGGACATGCTCAGCGCACCACCGGTCACGGTCAGGCCCGGTACGGCCGGCACGTCCCATTCCAGGCCCAGCTTGCCCTGCCACTGCGGCGTGGCCGTGGCCAGGCGGCCTTGGTTGATGCCACCCTGGGTGCGGGTCAGCTTCGGCTGCAGCCAACCGATGCCACCCAGCACGCGCAGCTGGTCGCTGGCCTGGCCGAACGCGGTCCATTCCACGCCGCGGTTGCGCTGTTGGCCGCCCAGCGAATACACGTTGCTGGTGGGGTCGGTATAGGCGGCCGGCTTCTCGATCTCGTACACGCTCAACGCAGTGCCGAAGCGGCCCAGGTCCATCTTTGCGCCCACTTCGCGCTGGCGCGTCTTGTACGGCGGGAACACCTCGCCGGCATTGGCCGCGGTGACCGGTGCGGTGGTGCCCTGGCTCAGGCCTTCGATGTAGTTGGCATACAGCGAAAGGCGGTCAGTCGCCTTGAACAGCAGCGCCGCGGCCGGCGTGTTCGCGCTGGCATCGTAGCGTGCCGTGCGCTTACCGCTGGTGCCATCGAAGGTATCGTTCAGCACGGTCTGGCGGCGGATGCCCAGGGTCAGCTGTACGCGATCGTCGGCCATCGACAGCGTATCGGCGATGCCGAAGCTGGTGGTGCGCACTTCGCCGATGCGCGGCAGGGCGGCGCTGCTGTAGCTGCGGTCCACGGCCGGTCCCCACTGCGGGTCATGGATGTTGGTGACCCAGTCGCTGGCCAGCATGTTGCGCAGGAAGCCGAAGTTGTAGTCGTGGTGGTACCACGATGCACTGAGCCCCAGCGCGTGGTCGACCGGCCCGGTGCGGAAGCGCGCGGTCAGGCCTGCCTCGGCGGTGTCCTTGCTGTAGGTGAAGCGCTGGTGGGCGAAGTTGTTGCGGAAGTCGCCCGCGGCATTGGTGATCAGCGTGGTGCCGCTGGCGATGGAATCGAAGTCGGTATGGCCATGGCCGTAGGCGGCGTGTGCGGACAGGTGCTCGTTGAAATCCATGTCCCAGCGCAGCGCCGCACCGTTGTCCTTGACGTTGCTGAAGGTCCAGTCCGGCGCGAACAGGGTGTCGGCCTTCGGCGGACGCGGCACGGCCAGGCCGGCGGCCAATGAAACGCCGCGGTTCAGGCCATCGACGTGGTCGCGGCTGGCGAAGGCATCCAGTGCCACGCGTGCGCGCTCGCCGCGCCAGTCCAGGCCCAGCGATGCCAGCTGGGATTTGTGCTGCTGGTTGCGGGTGGCGGTGTCGCCGTCACGATGCACGGCGTTGAAGCGCACGCCGAACTGCTTGCCGGCACCGAAGCGACGGCCGATGTCGAGGTGGCCGCCGAACTGTGCATCGCTGCCGTAGCTGGCGGTGAAACGGTTGAGTGGCGTATCGCCAGCGCGCTTGGGCACCAGGTTGATGGCACCACCGACCGAGCCGCCCGGTGGCATGCCGTTGAGCAGGGCCGACGGGCCCTTCAGCACTTCCACGCGCTCGGCCATCTCCGGCGTCACCCGGTAGTAAGGAATCAGGCCATACAGGCCACCGAAACCGATATCGGACGAAGCGACGCTGAAGCCGCGGATGTTGAAGTAATCGGTGATGCCGCCGCTGGAGCCACCGTTGTAGACGCTGGGATCGGTCGCGGCGATCACGCGCATCAGGTCCGGCGCCTGCAGGTTCTCGATGAATTCGGCGGTGTAGCTGGTGGTGGTGAACGGGGTCTCCATGAAGTCGAGGTCACCCAGCAGGCCGACCCGGCTGCCGCGTGCGACCTGGCCGCCGGCGTAGGTGCTGGTGGGCGCGGCCTTGTCCGCATGCACGTTGACCGAAGGCAGTTCGGTGGCGGGGGCATCGGCAGGTTCGTCTGCCTGGGCGGCCGCGGCCAGCAGCAGGCCCGGCAGCAGGGCCAGGCGGGCGGCGCGCACCAGCGGTCGCAGGACGGGGAGGGGGGAGGTGATGGAGCGGGACATGGCGATACTCGTCGTGGGAGATAGGGTTCGGCCAGGGCTGCGCCGTCGCGACCTGGGGGCAGGGCGACGCAGGGGCGAGTGGCTGGCAGAACACGGCATCTCCGGCGACGGCTGGGTGCGGTCTGTGGCTGGGGGACAGCGGGGTGCACGCCGCGAAGGGCGTGGGTGGAGCGGGATCAGATGTCGTCAGCGAGATCGTCGACGTCCTGCAGGCCGCCGCCACGGGCCAGCACGCGCTCGTAGTTGCGACGGCGGCGCTGGTCGGTGTCGGTGGTAGTTTCGCCGCGCTTCCAGTAACCGGCCACGGCCACGTCGTCGCGCGCGATCGCCAGGTGCTGCAGGAACCAGCGGCGCAGTTCACGCATCTCTTCGCGTTCGCCGGCCGCCCAGACCACCGGTGGCGGCGTGCCGGGCACGCAGGCGCGGGCGGTACGCAGCAGCGGCGTGGGATCTTCGCGGGTGGGGGCGCTGAGGGCGTGCACGTGCACGCCAGCGACCGCAGGCAGCTCGGCCACCGCGGCCGCATCATCGCTGGACACCCAGATGTCCGCACGCTGGCCCTGCGGCCACTGCAGCAGCAGGGCATGCACGGCCGGCAACGCGCTGGCATCGGCAAACAGCAGCGCGCTGGCGCCGCTGCGCTGCGGAATCTGCAGGTGCGGGCGCGGGCCGGTCAGTGCGAACGTGTCGCCTGGCTGCAGAGCGCCCACCCAGGCCAGCATGGGGCCGGGCGAGGGATGCAGGACCACGTCGAAGACGAAGTGGCGCGCCTGCGCGTCAACGCTGCGCACGGTGTAGATGCGCGACACATCACCGAAGGCGGCGCCGAGCTGGATGCGCACAGCGGTATTCGCGCGGAGCCAGGGATCCAGTGCGGCGGCCGCGGGCAGTGCCGCGGTCACCCGCAGCAGCCCGGGCGTGGGGCGGGTGGTCTCGACCACGGTCACCTGCAGGGCCTGCAGGCCGCGATCATGGTCGGTGCCGCGCAGTACGCCCTGCGGCGCAGCGGCGGTGGGGGAAGCAGACATCAGAACATCCAATCCGGGTACGAATGCGAATTAGTTACATCATAGTAAACTAAATTTCCGCATCTGCAATGGCGGTCACGCCGCGCGCATTGACCTGCGCGGCCTTGCTGACCACCATGGCAGGGTTTTCCGTCCAGATGCCCGGCATCGGAGTTCCATGGCAGCACCGAAGAAGGCGACCCCGCGCGGCCGCCCGCCGTCCATCACCCGCGAGCGCATTGCCGACGCCGGCATCGAAATGACCCTGCCCAGCGTCAGCATCGTCGGCGTCGCCGCGCTGCTGGGGGTCAGCCACATCGGCCTGTACAAGCACGTGGCCAACCTGGCCGCGCTGCGCGAGCTGGTGGCCGAAGTGATCTTCGAACGCTGGCAGGCGCCGCCGCTGGCCACCGGCCGCAAGGCAGGTCTGGAAGCGGATCTGCTGGCGTTCCAGCGTTCGCTGCGCGACCTGGTCGACCGCAATCCGGGACTGGCGCCGTTTCTGGCGGTCCATGGTGCGAGGACGCCGCAGATGATCGAGCGCATCGAGGCGCACCAGCGGGCATTTGCCGAGGCCCACGGTTTGAACCCGGCGCACGCCGCATGGCTGCTGTCGACGGTGGCCTACCACTGCGTGGCGTTGGCTGACACCGTGTACGCGCGGCAGCGGGTCGTCGAGGACGGGCGGCGCGCGCACGATCCGGCGGCCGCGCAGGCCGAGTTCGAGCTCGGCATGCTGGCCCTGATCCGTGGTGCGGTGGCGATGCTGCCTTCGCTGCCCGCCTGGAAGCGCTGAGGCTCAGCTCTCCGCGGAGAGGACGGCGCGTACGCGCATGGCCAGTTCGCCGATGGTGAAGGGCTTGCCGATCAGCTGCACATGCGCGTCGAGCACGCCGTCGTCGACCAGGGCATTGCGGCTGTTGCCGGTCGCAAACAGGACCTTCAGGTGCGGATGCCGCGCCAGGGCTTGGTCGGCGAGCTGGCGGCCGTTGACCCCGGGCATCACCACGTCGGTGAACAGCAGCGCGATGCCGGGGTGGGCCTGCAGCAGGGGCAGGGCGCTGGCAGCGCCATCGGCCGACAGCACCCGATAGCCGAGTTCGGACAGCGCATCGACCGAGAACGCGCGTACCGCCGCGTCATCGTCCACCACCAGGATCTGCTCGGCGCCACCGCCGGACAGCGGCGCCACATCGGCCTTGGCCGGCGGCAGGGCATCCACCTCGGCCAGCAGGCGTGGCAGGTAGATGATGACGGTAGTGCCCGCGCCGGGCGCGGACTGCAGGCGGACGTGCCCGTTGGACTGCTGCACGAAGCCATAGACCTGCGACAGGCCCAGGCCGGTGCCCTGGCCGACCGGCTTGGTGGTGAAGAACGGATCGAACGCGCGTGCCATCACCTCGGGCGCCATGCCGCCGCCGGTGTCGGTCACGGCGATGCGCACGTAATCGCCGGTGGGGATGCCGCCGTGCGCGGCCACGCTGGCCAGGTCGATCTGGCAGTTGCTGGTCTGCAGGGTAAGGCGGCCGCCACCCGGCATGGCATCGCGCGCGTTCACCGCCAGGTTGAGGATGACGTTCTCCAGCTGGTTGGCATCGGCGTGCGTCCACCACTGGCCGCCGCCCAGCACGGTTTCGAGGATGACGCTGCTGCCGAGCGAATGCACCAGCAGGTCGGTCATGCCGGCCACCAGGTGGTTCACGTCCAGGGCCACCGGCTGCAGCGGCTGCTGGCGCGAGAAGGCCAGCAGGCGCTGGGTCAGCTGGGCGGCACGCTGGGCGCCGTCCAGTGCCATCTCGATGTAGCGCACCGCGCGCGCATCGCTGTCGCCGATGCGCAGCGCCAGCAGGTCCAGCGGGCCGATCACCGTGGCCAGCATGTTGTTGAAGTCGTGCGCGATGCCGCCGCTGAGCTGGCCGACGGCTTCCATCTTGCGGCTCTGCCGCAGCGCGTCTTCCACCCGCATGCGCTCGGCCACTTCGGCACGCACCCGCGCCTCCAGCTGCTCGTTCAACTCACGCAGGCGTTCGTCGGCCGCCTTGCGTGCGGTGATGTCGATGGCCACGCCCAGCATGCGCACGCAGCGCCCGGCCTCGAAGATGCCCCGGCCCTTGGCCGCGACCCAGCGCACCACGCCATCTTCCTTGCCGACGGTGCGGTATTCCACATCGTAGTTGGCGCGCCGCTGCGGATCGGCAGAGGCATCGAGTGCTGCCAGCGTGGCGGCACGGTCGTCCGGGTGCAGGCCGCTGCGGAAGTCCTCGAAGCTCACGTCCGCATCCGAGGAAATGCCGAACATCGCTTTGGTACGTGTGGGCCATAGCAGGATGTTCTGCACCAGGTCCAGGTCCCACAGCCCGAGTTCACCGGCCTCGGTGGCTAGGCGCAGGCGTTCCTCGCCCTCGGCCAGCGCCGCTTCGGCCGCCTTGCGTCCGGACAGGTCGAGCATGGCGCCGATCATCCGCAGCGGCCGCCCGTCAGCGTCGCGCAGCACCGCACCGCGGTCGAGGACGTCGGCATAGCTGCCATCGGCGCGACGGAAGCGATACTCGCCGTTCCAGGTGATGCCGTCGCCGTCGATGACGGCGTGGATGTTGCGGTCGATGCGGTCGCGGTCTTCGGGATGGATGTGGTCGAGCCACCACTGTGCGCTGGTTTCCATCACCGCATGCCCGAACAGGCTGGACAGCGCCTCGTTCCAGACGACGTGCCCGTCGACCATGCGCCAGTCCCACACCGCATCGTTGGTGGCCTGCGCGGCCAGCCGATAGCGTTCCTCGATGTCGAGGCGCTCGGCCTCGGCCGACTTGCGGTCGGTGATGTCCAGCGAGGTGCCGACCAGGCCGATCACTTCGCCGTTGCCGTTGCGCAGCGGCGCCTTGGTCGACAGCCACCACGCGCGGCGGCCATCGGCGAAACTGATGTCTTCTTCGAGCTGCTCGCCCTGGCCGCTGGCCATGATCCGCTCGTCGGTCGCCATCACGGCCGCGGCCTGCGCGGGGTCGGCCAGCAATTCGGCATCGGTCCGGCCAACATACTCCGCCGGGGGGCGTCCGATCAGTTCCGTGGTGCCGCTATTGCCGATCAGCAGCCGGCCTTGGCGGTCCTTGGCGTACATCACGCCCGGCGCGGCTTCAACGAAGGAGCGCAGCAGGGCCTGGGCCTGGTCGCGCTCGGCCTGCACCCGCAGGCGTTCGTCGATGTCGATGAGGACGCCGGGGAAGCTCAGTGCCCGACCGTTGTCGTCCAGGTCGACGCGACCGATGCTTTCCAGCCAGTGGTAACCGCCGTCGGCGCCGCGCGTGCGGTACTGGTGCGCGAAGCGGCCACCGTGCCGCACGGCATGTTCAATGGCCGACGTCAGCCCGGCCAGGTCATCGGGGTGCACCGCGCCCAGCACTTCGTGCAGCTGCAGCTTGCGCTGCGCAAGCGCCGGGTCCAGCCCGAACGCGCGGGCCAGGGCTTCATCGACGGTCAGCTGGTCGTTCGGCACATCCCAGAACCAGGTGCCGACGATGGCACCCGCCGCCAGCGCCATGTTCACGCTGTCGGAGGCATGGGCGGCTTGCGGCTGGGGAACGGGAGGCTGGGTCACGGACGATCTCGAACGACGGGGCGTTGCCCGCCCCGGGCAGGGGCAGGCAGAACATGGGCCGCCAGTCTAGATCAAGGCCGCGTCACGGCAGCGTGGTGCCGTGTCAGTCACCGCTAGGCTTCACCCGCATCACCCGTTTGCGGTACTCGTACACGTTGTCACCGCGCACGCGCCGTTCCTGCGTACCGGTGATCGAATCCACGCGACGGTCCGAGCCGGTGACCGGCTTGGCGTCGATCGCGGTTTCGTGTTCGAACGAATGCGATTTGTCGGTGTTGCGGTAATAGCGGTACAGCGCCCAGTACAGCGCCGTAGCACCGGCCGGGCCGGCCGCCAGCAACCAGAGACCACTGTCGTCACTCATGTTGTCGCCACCAGGAAGGCAATTGCGAGGGCTTCGATGACCGTGCCGGTCGCCAGGGCGGCAAGCAGCATCTTCCACTGCTGCACGGGCACGCTGCCCATGGTTTCACCGGTACGGCCGTTCACCGCGATGTAGTGCAGCATGCCGCCGTTGGCGCCGGGCTGGTGGTAGGAGTACAGCCAGACCGGCAGGTACATCGACACCCAGCGGCTGCCGTGCACGTCCAGCTGTTCCTGCTCCCAGCGCACGCCGCGGTCGTAGCGGCGCACGCTGGCTTCCACCTGCGCGCGGGCGATCGACAGCAGCTGGTCTTCCAGCCGCGGGCGCAGCTTCTCCACATCCACGTTGCGCTTTTCGGAGGTGAAGCCAGCCAGGTAGGACGCGTTCCACTTCACCGCGTTCTTGGTATCGAACGGCAGGATGGTGTTGATGATGTTGTTGGTGTTGGTGCGCGTGTCGAGGTTGCCGCGCTCGGCCGAGGATTCCAGCGGCAGGTCGTCGACGGTGAATTCGACCTGGCGCTCGACCTGGTAGATGTCCGCGTCGTAGTAGGTCTGCTTGTTCTTCTCGGTACCGCGGGTGTATTCGCGGGTCTTGATCTCGCCCTTGCCAGCCACGGCCGCGCTGACATTGCTGTCCACGATCATGTAGGGCAGGTACACGCCCACCACGTTTTCCGGGGTGAACTGGTCCTTGAAGGCCTTCAGCGCGAACATCCGCCGCTTGTCGACGAACTGGCGGATGCGCGCAACCGCATCGTCCTTCTTGATGTGGAAGGGCAACACGGCATCGGGCACGGCGCCGTTGCTGATCTGTTCGTTGACGCCGAACACGTGGCGGCACCAGTGGCAGCGCGCGGTCATCGTGCTTTCGGTGTTGACCGTGACCTCGGCACCACAGCCGCCGCACTTGAAGGTCATCAGCGCCGAGGTGTCGGCGTCGATGTCGCGTGCGCCGGAGGCGATGATCGTGCCCTGCAGCTGGTCCAGCGCTTCGCCCAGGCCGAATTCCTCCTCCACCCGCGCGCCATGCCATTCGTGACGGCAGTACAGGCAGACCAGGACGTCGGTGCCGAGCCTGGGGCGGATGTCGGTGCTGCCGCACTTCGGGCAGCGGTTCAGGCCGTCCTTCAGTTCGCTGGCCGAGGTGTCGATGGCCAGCGGATCGGGCGCTTCGACTTCATCACGGATGGCCTGCGGCAGCGTGCTGGTATCCAGCGGGAAGCTGCCAGGCAGGGGCGGGACGTCCTGCGGCGAGCCCGGACCATCCAGCTTCGCCGCCGGCAATGGCGGGGGCGAAGCGGGGGCGGCCTGGGGCAGCGGCGGAGGACCGTTTCTGGGGTCGGACATGGGTCTGCGCGTCCGGCGGCTTACAGGCCCAGCGCCTTGGCCTTCAGCGCGTCGTAGTCGCCCTGGGTGATCAGGCCCAGGTCGAGCATTTCCTTGGCCTTCTTCAGCTTGGCCACCGGATCATCGGCCGCCGGCGCGGTCGGCTGCTGCAGGCTGCCCGCACCGAACATGCCCGAGGCCATGCCGACGCCGACCAGGCCCGCCGCGCCGCCGTTCTCGCCGGCCGACTGGATGCCCTGGGCCACGCTGGCCTGCAGGTTGGAATTGCCGCGCGAACCGGACAGCGCATCGGCGCGCTGCACGGTCTTGAGCAGTTCACGGGTGTTGGCGTCGTACTCGATCGAGACGATGGCGGTCTTGACGATGGCCAGGCCACGGTCGGACTTCCACTGGTAGGCCTGCTCGACGGCGGCCGACAGGCTCTGCGCGAAGCCGATCGAATCCTGCTGCAGCTTGGTGATGCGGTTGCCCTTCGACGGATCGTTGCTGTACAGGCTGAACGCCGGTGCCAGCGAACCCACCACTTCATTGAACAGCTGTGTGGCGGCGGCATTGTCCATGTCGGTGAAGTCGAACACCTGGCCCGGGCGCAAGTAGCTGGCCGGAACGAAGTTCTTCACGAACAGGATCGGGTCGACGATCTTCAGCGTGTACGAACCACGGGTGACCGCACCAACCTGGGTGTTGAGGAAGGCATCGTCCCAGTAGATTTCCGACTGGGTGCCGAAGCGGTTGTCCGGCAGTTCCTTCAGCGAGACGAAGAAGGCGGCCTGCTGCGAACCCGGCTGGCCGCCAAACTTGAAGCGTTCCCAGCTCTGCTTGATGAAGGTGCTGACCAGGCCGTCACCGGCGAAGATCGACTGCGAGTTGAGGTCGTCCGAGCGCCACTCGTAGCCACCCGGCTCGGCGACGAAGGCAGTGATCGCGCCGTCCTGGAACAGGAGCAGGCCGTAGCCTTCGGGCACGACGATCTTCGAGCCGTTGCTGATGATGTTGGACGAGCCGCTGGTGTTCGAGCCACGGCCGGCATTGGTCCCCTGCGGCACGGCCGCGAACAGGGCCGCGGTCGACGGCAGGCCCGTCGGCACGGTGTAGAAGTCTTTCCACTGGTCGGCCAGAACACCGCCCACTGCACCCTTGACCGCCTGTACCAGACCCATGACCTGCTCCCTGTGGTTACCGGACAGGCACCGTGCCTGTCGTGCCCGGCTGACTATAGAGGAGCGGGGTGGTGCCTCGCCACCGGTACCGGTGGTGCCCATTCATATGGCGGGATCAACGCACGGACTGCGGAACCTTCCTCAGCTTCGAGGTGTCATAGCCCATCGCCGCGATGCGCTCGACGGCAGCCTGGTAATCCTGCGGCGACACCTGCGGCGTGCGCGCCATGTACCAGACGTAGTCGCGCTTGGTGCGGCCGACGATGGTCTGCTGATAGTCCTCGTCCAGCCAGGCGATGATGTACTCGGCCTGGATCGGCCAGACGAACTGCATGCCCCACACCGCACCGTCGCCTTCCTTTTCGACCCGGCCGACCGGATGCATGCTCTTGTACGGCGCCTGGAAGCTGCCCTTGCGGTAGGTGAAGGTGGTCTGGATGCGCCCATCCGGCTGCAGCGCATAGCTTTCGACGGCGTCGAAAGCCTCGCGCTCGGGCCAGGAGGGGATGTGGGCGATCACGTACCAGTCGCCCATGAAGCGCGGCACGTCCACCGACGCCGCACGTGGCAGTGGCCGGGTGTCCTGGCTGCTGCAGCCGGTGCCGAACAGGGCCATGGCCAGCATCGAGATCAGGGGCAGGGTGCGCATGGCCGTGGCTCCTTCAGCGGGGGCGGAACAGGTAGTGGGCGACCAGCCACTGCTGGCCTTCGTCATAGCCGAACAGCTCGGCGCAGGCCATCCAGAACATGCGCCAGCGCTGCCACCAGATCCGCGCGGCGGCCTCGCCGTAGGTCGCCTGCAGGATCGGCATCAGCTGCTCACGGGCCGCGTCCTGGTTGTCCAGCCAATGGTTGGCGGTGCGCTGGTAGTGCGTGCCGTCCAGCAGCCAGCGCTGGTCCAGCTGCAGGTGCTGCTGGAAATGCAGGAGGGTGTCGGCGGCCGGCATCAGGCCGCCGGTGAAGAAGTGCCGCCCCATCCAGTTGTCATCGCCTTCGGTCTCGAACGGGTACATCAGCGTGCGGTGGGCGAAGATGTGCACGAACAGTGCGCCGTCCGGCCGCAGCCAGCCAGAAATGCGCTGCAGCAGCTGCTGGTAGTTGCGCACGTGTTCGAACATTTCCACCGACACGCAGCGGTCGAAACGCGCGCTCGGCAGCTCCAGCTGGTTCACGTCGCGGGTGAGGACCTCGACGTTGCGCAGGCCACGTGCCTGGCACTGGCCCATGATGTGCTCGCGCTGGCTGTGCGAGTTGGACACCGCGGTGATGCGCGCATTCGGGTAGCGTTCGGCCATCCACAGGGTCAGCGAACCCCAGCCGCAGCCGAGCTCGAGGATATCCTGGCCGTCACGCAGCCCGGCGCGCTGCCCATACAGCTCCAGCATCGCCTCTTCGGCCTGGTCCAGGGTTTCGTGACCGGTGCGGTAGTAGCAGCTGCTGTACTTCAGGCGCTTGCCGAGGCAGGCCTGGAAGAACGCGGCCGGCACTTCGTAGTGCTGGCGGTTGGCGGCATCCACGTGCAGGGCCAGCGGGCTGCCGGCCAGTTCGGCGATGCGGCGCTGGAAGCGCACCGACTGTCCTTCCTGGCCGCCCTCGTCCTCCTCCTGCAGGCGCTGCGCGCACAGGCGGCGGATGCCTGCACGCAGGGCAGCGTCCGGTATCCAGCCGCGCTCGGCCCAGCCGGTCAGGCCGCCTTCGATCTCGACGGGAGGGTGCAGCGTGCTGGTGGCATTCATGGCGTGCGGTCCTGGGAAGGGGAAGTGCGGGGGAACCACGGGAAGAACATCGAGGTGCTGCGCTGGTACTCGCGGTAGTCATCGCCGCGGCTGCGCAGGGCCTGTTTCTCGGTGAAGGGAACGCCGCTGAGATAGCGCAGGAACAGGTACATCACCACCGGCCCCGACCAGGCGAGCCACCACAGCGGTGAGCCGACGGCCAGCAGCACATAGGTGAACCAGTGCAGCCACTCGAAGAAATAGTTGGGATGGCGCGAGTAGCGCCACAGCCCCTGCCGGCAGGTCCGGCCCTTGTTGGCGGGGTCGGCGCGGAAGCGTGCGAGCTGGCGGTCGGCCACGGCTTCGCCACCGACGCTGAGCAGCCATACCGCTACGGCGGCGGCGATCCAGCCGGCATGGTCGGTGGCCGGGTTGCGCGCAACAGCCAGGAACGGCAGGGCGAACAGCACCACCAGCAGCGCCTGGGCCATGAAGAAGCCGAAGATCTTTCCCTGATGGCCGTTCCAGTGTTCGCGCAGATAGCGGTAGCGACCGTCCTCGTCTTCACTGCGCACGCGGTGCCACAGATGCAGGGCCAGCCGGCTGCCCCACAGGCCGCCCAGCACCGCCAGCGCGATGCGCGGCTGCAGGCCGCCGTCACCCAGCCAGGCCAGCAGCAGTGCACCCGCGGCCACGCCCTTGGCCCACAGCACGTCGACCACGCCGATGTTGCGGTGGCGGCGCTGCCAGGCCCAGCCCCAGCACATCACCAGCACTGCGTAGAGCAGCACCCAGCCGAGCAGGTTCATGCGCGTACTCCCTTGTCTGTGTGTGCGGTTGCCTTGCCACCGCCGCGGCGTGCCAGCGCGCACAGCAGCGGCAGGGCGATGCTCCAGCCCACCCCCAGCAACAGGACGCCCTGCCACCGCGGGGCGCTGAACTGCACGGCCTGGAAACCGCGCGCCGCCGACAGATAGGCCAGCGGTGCCAGCAGCAGGCCGAACAGCACCGGCAGCAGGCGGTGCCGCTGCAGGAAGGTCATCGAGCTGGTCAGGGTCATCGCGAACGCCGCCCACAGCGCCATGATCCACGGCGGCGGTGCCCAGCCCAGCGGCGCGGCGGCATAGCGCACGGTGCCGCTGGCGGCGGCGATGCCATCCACCAGCCAGGCGCAGGCGAGGGCGAGCAGCAGCAGGCGCAGGTCAATGCGCGGCACCGGGCTGGTCAGCAGCTGGCTGGCGACATACAGCGCCGCGGCCAGCAGTGCCGGCCATTGCCAGCCCCGGCCCGCGCCAGCCACCGCGCACAGCCAGACCAGCTGGTTGCCGAGCAGGTTGGCCCAGGTCCGTTTCATATAAGGCCTCCCATCTCAGGCCTCGCGGCCGGTGGGGACGTCGGTGCAATGGCCCGGCCGCGCCAGCAGCAGGTGCGACACGCCGATGGAGCGCTCCAGGAAGCCGCCCTCGCAGTAGGCCAGGTAGAACTCCCACAGGCGGATGAAGCGCTCGTCGAACCCCTGTGCCTGCACGGCGGCGCGCTGGGCCAGGAAGCGCTGCCGCCAGGCGCGCAGGGTCAGTGCGTAGGAATGGCCGAAGTCCTGCTGGGCGATCAGCTGCAGGTCGCTGGCCCGGGTCTTGGCCGCCATGATCGCGTTGATCGAAGGAATGAAGCTGCCCGGGAACACGAAGCGCTTGATGTAGTCGACGCTGCGCCGGGCCTGTTCGTAGCGGTGGTCTTCGATGGTGATCGCCTGCAGCAGGGCCACGCCATCGGGCTTCAGCAGGCGCTGCAGGGTGCCCATGTAGGTGTCGAGGAACTCGGCGCCGATGGCCTCGATCATCTCGATGGAGACCAGCTTGTCGAACTGGCCCTGCAGGTCGCGGTAGTCCTGCATCAGCACGGTCACGCGCTCCTGCAGGCCGGCGTCCTGCACGCGCTGCACCGCCAGTGCGTGCTGTTCGGCGGAAATGGTGGTGGTGGTGACGTGGCAGCCGTAATGGCGCGCCGCATGCACGGCAAAACCGCCCCAGCCGGTGCCGATCTCGACCACGCGGTCGCCCGGCTGCAGCTGCAGCTGCTGGCAGATGCGGTCCAGCTTGCGGGTCGAGGCCACTTCCAGCGGCTCGTCCGCCTGCGCGTACAGCGCCGAGGAGTACATCAGGTCCGGCGACAGGAACAGGGCGAAGAAATCATTGCCGAGGTCGTAGTGGGCGGCGATGTTGCGACGGCTGCCTTCGCGGCTGTTGCGGCGCAGGCGGTTCCAGCCGCGCAGCAGCCAGCCGGCGGCGCGTGCCGGGCCGCGCTCCATGCCGTCCAGCAGATCGCGGTTGCGCACCAGCAGGCGCACCAGCGCCACCAGGTCATCGCAGCGCCAGTCGCCGTGGATGTAGCTTTCGCCCGCGCCGACGCTGCCCTGCGCGGCCACCTTGCGGTAGAAGGCCGGGTCGTCGATGGTCACCGTGGCCAGCAGCGGGCCCTGGCCATCGCCCAGCAGCACCTCGCCGAACGCATCGCGTACGCGCAGCTGGCCGTCGTGCATCGGGGCAAGCTGGGCCAGCAGGCGACGGCGCAGGAAGGCGTCCAGTGCACCGGCACGGGGCAGGGCCACCGAAGGCGTCAGGTTGTTCATCGCGGTTTCTCGGCAAGGGAAGGGTGGTCGTGCACGGGGTTGCGTTTCAGCCACAGGCGCAGCGCCTGCCAGTGGATGGCGGCGACCACCTGCACGGTCATCAGCGGGTAGCCCAGCAGCACGCGCGCCAGGCCGCGGCCGTCCAGCGGATGGCGCTGCATGGACTGGGTCGCATCGAACTGGCGTACGCCCTCGCGCCAGACCTGCATGTGCACGCGCAGTGCATCGCCGGGAGCGTTGAAGCGCCAGTCGTAGCGGCAGTCCATCGGCATGAAGGGCGACACGTGGAAGCACTTGTCGAACTGCCAGCGCAGGCTGCCACCTTCGTGCTGCGCCTGCTCGACCGGCAGTACGTAGGCGTGGCGTTCCTTCCACGGCGTATTGGTGATGTCGGCGACGATGCAGTCCAGGGTGCTGCCGTCGGCCTGGTAGCAGTAGTAGAAGCTGACCGGGTTGAACACGTGGCCGCCGAAACGCAGGTGGGTCAGCAGCCGCACCGGTCCTTCAGGGCGACGGCCGAGCACGGTGGCGGCATGGTCGCGCACGGCATCGGCCAGCGGCACCTTCGCATCGCCCAGGTAATCGCTGCGACGGAACTCGGCCAGGTTGCGGCGGTTGACCGACCACAGCCAGCGCCCGGCGAAGATCGTGTCCAGCTCGTCCAGGTCCAGCAGCAGCTGCGCCACCGGGTAGCGGAATGCGTGCGCATGCGGATGGTGCCGGCGGTGCTGCACCTGCCCGACATAGAGCGCACTGGCGGTCATGCCGTGATCTCGGTCGGCCGCAGCGGCGACGCGATGCCGGTGCGGGCGCGCAGCGCGTCGACCGTGCGCCGTGCGCTGGCGATGCCGTCTTCATGGAAACCCCAGCCCCAGTAGGCACCGGCGAACCAGGTGTGGCGGTGGCCCTGGATCTCGCCCCAGCGCTGCTGTGCCCGCACGGCGGCATGGTCGTGCACGGGGTGCGCGTAGCGCAGGCGGCGCAGCACCTTGGCCGGATCGATGGCATCGCTGCGGTTGAGGGTCACAACCAACGGCGTCTCGCCGGGCAGGCCCTGCAGCAGGTTCATGCAGTAGCTCACCGTGCAGGGCGCCGAAGGATCTTCCGGAACGTGTGCGTTCCAGGCGGCCCAGGCCTTGCGGTTGGCGGGCAGGAGCGAGGCATCGGTGTGCAGCACGGCCTCATTGGCCTGGTAGCGGATCGCGCCCAGCACGGCGCTTTCAACCGGATCGGCGTCTGCCAGCAGGGCAAGGGCCTGGTCGCTGTGGCAGGCCAAGATCACCTCGTCGAAGCCTTCAATACCGGCCGAGCTGTGCACGCGCGCGCCCCACGGCATGCGCTCGACCGCCTGCACCGGCGTTTCCAGCCGCTCATGCACGCGCCAGCGGCTGCGCAGCGCATCGACATAGCGCGCCGATCCGCCCTTGACCACCCGCCACGGCGGGCGGCCGGTCATCTGCAGCATCTGGTGGTTGGCCATGAACTGCACCAGGTAGCGGGCCGGGAAATCCAGCACAGTGGCGGTCGGCGAAGACCACAGCGCCGAGGCCATCGGCAGCAGGTGCTCCTCCACGAAGGCATCGCCGAAGCGCTGCTGGCGCAGGTACTGCCCCAGAGTCGGGCCTTCGGCCTCGGCCAGCAGCAGCGGTGCGTCGCGGTAGAAGCGGCGCAGGTCGGCCAGCATGCCCCAGAAGCGCGGCGAGACCAGGTTGCGGCGCTGGCAGAACAGCCCGTCCAGCGAAGTGGCGTTGTACTCCACGCCACTGCGGTCGCTGTGCATCGAGAAGCTCATCGTGGTGGGCTGTGACGCCACGCCCAGCTCGTCGAACAACGCCGTCAGCAGCGGATAGTGCTGCGGATTGAAGACGATGAAGCCGGTGTCGACCGACATCTGCTGTCCGTCGACCTGCACCCGATGTGTGTGGGTGTGCCCGCCCAGGTAGTCGTTGGCTTCATACAGGGTGACTTCGTGCTCGCCGTCCAGCCAGTAAGCGCTGGCCAGCCCTGCAATGCCCGAACCGATGACCGCGATGCGCATGCTCAATCCTTCGCCTTGGCCAGCACCCATTCGGGTATCGGCTTCAGTCCGCTGACCAGGCCGACAGCGGCCATCAGGCGCAGGCCGTACCAGGTCAGGTCCACTTCCCACCAGCGGAAGCCCTGGCGGGCGGTGCCGGGGAAGAAGTGGTGGTTGTTGTGCCAGCCTTCGCCGAAGGTCAGCAGGGCCAGCCACAGGTTGTTGCGGCTGTCGTCACGGGTGTCGAAGCGGCGGCTGCCGAAGCGGTGGGCCAGCGAATTGATGGTGACCGTGGCATGGAACAGGACCACGGTGGAGATGAAGAAGCCCCAGACCAGCAGCTGCGGGCCCGTCGTGTGCAGGCCGGGTGCCACGCGTTCCAGCAGCGCGCCAAGGCCGTACAGGCCCGCGGCCAGCAACACCGGCACGGCGATGTCGAATCGATCCAGCCAGCGCAGTTCCGGGAAACGGGCCAGATCGGGCACGCGCGCCAGATCCGTGGCGAAGGCTTCGCGGGTCAGGAACCAGCCCATGTGGCTCCGCCAGAATCCACCTTCATTGGGCGAATGCGGGTCCTGCGGCTGGTCGGCATGGCGGTGGTGGTGGCGGTGGTGGGCAGCCCACCACAACGGGCCGCGCTGCACACTGGACGCGCCGATCACCGCGAACACGAACTGCACCGGGCGCGAGGCCTGGAAGGTGCGGTGCGAGAAGTAGCGGTGGTAGAAGCCGGTGATCGCGAACATCCGCACCGCGTACAGCGCCAGTGCCACCCCGACCGCGGTCCAGGACACGCCGACCCAGATCACCCCCAGGCACGCCACATGCAGCAGGACGAACGGCACGGCCCGCAGCCAGTCGATGCGGCCGCCCTGCGCCGGATCGGCCTGCGCTGCGGCGGCCTCGGTATCGAACCAGCGTCGCAGGGTGCGCAGCAGTCGCTCACGTCGACGTGGAAGGGGCGCAGCAGCGGACATGGGCGAGGTCTCGAAGGCGTGTCTGTCCATATCTACGCAGCACGGCGTGGATTGGATGCACTCAATCGGCACTGCGTGCCGGCTTCACCTGCTGCTCACGGCGCAGGACGCCACCAGCGGTTGTGCCCAGGCCTGCTGCCACTGGGCCTGTGGCTGCGTCGTCGCGGGTGAGGCAAAGCGGACAGTGACGGCCGGATAGGCGCCATGGGCATCACGCAGGTTGCTGGTGCCGCGGAACTCGAGCAGTCGGCGGTCATCATCTGCGTAGACCAGGGACAGCCGCGGAGCGACCGCGCCGTACCAGGTGGCCAGGCGCACCTCGATGGCCTGTGCGGGTGCACCCTGCCAGGTGAGCGCACCGGTACGGCGCACGTTGACCGGGTAGAAGCGCTGCCGGCCCGGCACCAGGAAGGGCAGGCGGACCTCTTCTCCCTTCATCAGTGCAGGCCAGTGCGCGCGCACCGCCGCGTCGAACCCGGTGTCGATCACCGCGTCGGCAGGCAGTGGCACCTGCGCACGCCGTTCCGCGTCGGGCGCGCTTTCCTTCCAGTCAATGCTGACCTGTCCGCCGGCCACCACCACTTTGGCGGCCTGGCCGCTGCGGCCGTCCTGCAGCAGGTAGCCCCGCGCCTGCGGCTGGGCGGTACCCGGCAGCTCCTTGCGTGCGAACGGGCGACCGTCCGGGCACAGGT
The DNA here is from genome assembly GCA_003510825.1 of Stenotrophomonas sp. GTDB lineage: Bacteria > Pseudomonadota > Gammaproteobacteria > Xanthomonadales > Xanthomonadaceae > Stenotrophomonas. Next base: position 7,469 of record DOKO01000291.1, on the reverse strand, counting down.
ACTGCACCCAGCGCGCCGCACCTTCGGGCGTCCCGCGCCGCCAATGCACCTCGCGGTAGGCGGGGGTCCCGTCGGCCAGGCTGGCAACGCCTTCGCTGCGCAGCAGGGGTGTGGCGCTGGCCACGGTGGACAGGTACAGCAGCAGCCCGGCGGTATGCATGGGGGTCCTGGCAGGTTGGCCTGCTGAACATACGCACGACAGGCCCGGCTGGATGCAGGGCGGTGCGCTGCATCCAAACCCGCCTCTGGTGCGTACAGCACACAGACCCCCTTCACCTGCCTGATCGCCGCCCGGATGTACCCTGACGCCGCCAGCCCTTCCTTTGACTTCGACGCCGCACGCATCGTGTCCAGTTCCCAGCAGCCAAGCAGCGAGCCGACGAACTGGACCGGTGACATGGACGGTGTGGCGCGCCTGCGCGACCGCACCTGTTTCATGCGCATCTATGACCACTTCATGCCGCGCCTGTGTGTCTACCTGCGCGGGCTCGGCGCGCCCGAAGCGGTGGCGGAGGAGCTTGCGCAGGAATGCCTGCTGCGGCTGTGGCTGCGTGCGGCCGACTACGATGCGGCGCAGGGTGCGCTGAGCACCTGGCTGTACAGGATCGCGCGCAACCTGCAGATCGACCGGGTGCGCCATGAGCGCAGCTGGATGCAGGTGCAGGCCGCGGTGGAGGAAGCTGCCAGCGGCGACGCGCAGTCACACAGCAGCGCCGAGCACTATGCCGACCAGGCGCGCCTGCGCCAGCGCATCAACGAACTGCCGGCAGTGCAGGCGCGGCTGGTGCGCATGTCCTATTTCGAGGCCAAGAGCCACGGCGAAATATCCGAGGCGCTGGGCATGCCGCTGGGCACGGTGAAGTCACACCTGCGCCGGGCCTTCCTGCAACTGCAGTCCAAGGTGGGGGGCATGCCATGAACCCGCACCACCACCTGCACGAATCGACCCTGCTGAGCTATGCGGCTGGCGCGCTGCCGTCGCCGCTGAGCGTGGTTGCCGGCACCCACCTGGAGCAGTGCCCGCATTGCCGCCAGCGCCTGCGCGAGGCCGAGGCCATCGGCGCGGCGCTGATCGAACAGACCCAGCCGATGGTGGTTGGCGGCCGCAGCCAGGCGCTGCGTGCGGCCATGCTGGCCGAGCTGGAGCGTGACGAGCCTGCGGTGGCTGCCATTGCGGTCGCGCGGCCGGCCGCGCCTCCGGTGGAGCGGCCGGAGGTGAGTGCGGACCATCTGCCGGCGTCCCTGCACCCGTATTTCGGCCGCTCGCTGGCTGCGCTGCGCTGGCGCTGGATAGCACCGGGCGTTCATTGCATCCGCTCCGCGGAAATGCCCTCGCTGATCATGCTCAAGATCGCGCCGGGCAAGTGCCTGCCGATGCACAGCCACGGCCGCAGCGAGCTCACCCATATCCTGCGCGGCGCCTACAATGATGCGCTGGGTCTGTTCGCGCCAGGCGATGTGGCTGATCTGGACGAAGACGTGGAGCACCAGCCGGTCACCGCACCGGGCGTGCCGTGCATCTGCGTGTCGGCGCTGGATGCACCGCTGGTGTTCAGCGGTTGGTTGGCGCGCAAGATCCAGCGGTTCGTCAAGCTCTAGAACGCTGGAGGAAAGCCCGATGGGCAACGGCAATGCGATGCGGGTTCTGCTGGTGGGAGCCACCGGGCTGGTCGGGCAGGGCGTGCTGCAGGCCTGCCTGCGGTCGGCGGATGTCGGCCACGTCGCTGCACTGGTGCGCCGCCCGGGCAGCGTGCCGGGTAACGTCGACGAGATCGTGCTGGCGGACTTCCAGCGAGCCGCCACCCTGGACGATGCGCTCGCTGGATTCGACGCCTGTTTCTATTGCGCGGGCGCACCACCGGTGGGCACGGCCGAGCCCGAGTACCGGCAGGTCACGCTGCAGGTAACCCGCGCCGTCGCCGAAGCGTGGGTGGCAGCCAATCCCGGTGGATGCTTCCTGTATGTGTCGGGTGCACATGCCAACCCGCACAGCCGGATCATGCCGCTGCGGGTCAAGGGCGAGACCGAGCGGGCGGTTGCCGACCTGCCGGTGCGCACGGTGATGCTGCGACCGGCCGGCGTGCGCCCGGTATCCGGCACCGGCACGCGACACACGCTGCTTAAGCCGTTCTATCTGCTGGCCCGCCCGCTGATGGCCGTGGCCGAGGGGCTGCTGCCGGCGCTGACCACCAGCAACCGCGGCATCGGCCAGGCGATGATCGCGCTGGCCCGGATGTCGTCACCGCCGGCGGTCGTGGAATGCGCGCAGATCAACGCGCTGGCGCGCGATCCTTCAGCACGCTGATGATCGACTCGGCCAGGTCGCTGCGGGTGAACGGCTTTGACAGCAGTGGTGCCGAACGGCCCTTGCTGCCGGCGGCATCGTGGTCGCGCGGATAGCCCGAGGTAAACAGCACGGCGACCTCCGGCCAGCGTTCGCGCACTTCACGGCCCAGCGCCCAGCCTGACATCCCCGGCATCACCACGTCGGAGAACAACAGGTCGATCTTCGCATCCGGACGCTCCAGCAGGCGCAGCGCGGACGGGCCATCGTGCGCTTCCAGCACGCGGTAGCCCAGCTGGCGCAGCGCCTCGACGGTGTAGGCGCGCACATCGTCGTTGTCCTCGGCGACGAGGATGGTTTCTTCGCGCGGCTCGTAACCGGCCAGGCCGGTGGCCGCCACGGCGGTCTCGCAAGGCAGGTCCAGCGTGGAACGCGGGAACATCATGGTGATGCTGGTGCCGCCGCCTTCCACCGAATCGATGAGGACGTGACCGCCGGACTGCTTGACGAAGCCGTGCACCATCGACAGGCCCAGGCCGGTGCCGCGGCCCACCTGCTTGGTGGTGAAGAAGGGCTCGAACACCTTGGCCATCGTATCGGCGGACATGCCGTGGCCGTTGTCGCGCACGCGCAGCATCACGTATTCGCCTGGCGTCGCATCCGGGAACAGTGCGGCATAGTCATGGTCGAGGTGACTGTTGTCGACCTCCACCACCAGGCGCCCGCCACCGGACATCGCGTCGCGCGCGTTCACTGCCAGGTTCAGCACCGAAGCCTCGAGCTGGCTGACGTCGAGTTCGACGCACCAGATGCTCTCGCCGGTGCGGATGTCCAGCTGGACCAGTTCGCCCAGTGCCCGCTGCAGCATGTCATGCATGCCCAGCAGCGCGTCGTTGAGGTTGACCGCCTGGCTGCGCAGCGGCTGCTTGCGCGCAAACGCCAGCAGCCGCTGGGTCAGGCTGGCGGCGCGGCCGACGCCCTTCAGGGCATTGTCCAGCGCACGCGCACTCATGTTGCCGGGCTGGCCGTCACGCTGGTTCAGCAGCATCGCGTGCTCGACGTTGCCGGCGATCACGGTCAGGATGTTGTTGAAGTCATGGGCGATGCCACCGGTGAGCTGGCCCACGGCCTCGATCTTCTGGGCCTGCCGCAACGCGTGTTCGGCATGGATGCGGGCGGTGGTTTCCACGGCCTCGGAGACCACGGCGGTCACTGTTCCCTCGGCGCCCTGCAGCGGGCGGAACGTGAAATCAAAGCTGCGGCGCCCGGTGGGCAGTTCAAGGTCCATCGCCTGCACCGCGCTGCGGCCGCGCGCGGCATCGGCCACGGCCTGGTCGACAACGCCGGCCAGCTCAGGTGTCGCGGCAAACCACGGCGATTCCCAGAAGGGCAGGCCGATGACATCGTCCTTCTCGGCCAGTACCGCGGCGAGCGAGGCGACATTGGCATCGACGATGCGGCCGCTGTGGTCCAGCAGCACCTGGTGCTGGAAGCTGGATTCAAAAATCGCCTGCAGGCGCCGCTTGCTGGCCTGCAGTTCGGCGGTACGCGCCTGCACCTGCCGTTCCAGCGATTCATTGTCCTCGCGCAGCGCCAGCTCGGCGCGCTTCAGCGAGGACACGTCACTGCCCAGGCAGGTATAGCCGGTGACGCTGCCATCGGCGGCACGCTCGGGCACGCAGTCCATCTGCAGGAAGCGCGACTCGCCACTGCGGTGCACCAGGGTGATCTGGAAGCTGGCGCGTTCGCCAGCCAGTACCCGCTGCAGGCTGGGCAGGGCATTGGCGAAGGCCTCCTCGCCGCCAACCTCCGCGGCGGTCCGGCCAAGGATGCTCTGCAGGTCAGTGCCGTGCCAGTCGAGGAACGCCTTGTTGGCGAAGCGGTAGCGGTGGTCGGTGCCAAGGTGGGCGATCAGCGCCGGCACGGCATCGGTGATCTGCTGCAGCTGCGCCTGGCTTTCGTCCAGTGCCGCGCGGGCCTGGGTCAGCTGGTTGCGCTCGCTGGCTTCCTGGCGCGCGCGACGGATCGCGTCGGGCAGGCGCTGCAGGCGCTGCTTGACCACATAATCACGCGCGCCACGGGTCAGCGCCTGCACCGCCAGTTCTTCGGTCAGGGTGCCGGAGACGAAGATAAAGGGGATGTGCGGCGCGCGCTCGCGCGCGAGGTCGAGCGCGGCATCACCATCAAAGCCTGGCAGCACGTGGTCGGCCAGGATGACGTCGAAACGATCGCTCTCGATCGCGTCGATGAAGGCGTCGCGGGTCCACAGGCGCTCGATCTCGAAATCCAGCCCGCCCCGCTGCAGTTGCGCCGTGATCAGCTCCGCATCGAGCGCGTTGTCCTCCAGCATGAGGATGCGCAGGTGCGAAGCACGGCGCGCGGCATCACGCATCGCGGCGGCCTGTTCCGACCGACGGGTGCGGTGGCGGCTGGTTGGTGATGCCCCAGAACATGCCCAGCCCCTGGATGGCGTCGAAGAATTCCTTGAAATCCACCGGCTTGACCACGAAGGCGTTGACGCCCAGCTGGTAGCTGCGCACCAGGTCCTGCTCCTCGCGCGACGAGGTGAGCATGACCACCGGCGTGCTGCTCAGCGCCGCATCGTTGCGCACCTGCTCCAGCACTTCCAGACCGTTGATCTTGGGCAGTTTCAGGTCGAGCAGGACCACCACCGGGCCGCCATGCCGCGTACCGGCATAGGCGCCTTCGCAGCGCAGGTAGTCCAGTGCCTCGGCACCGTCGCGCACATGGATGACATCGTTCAGCAGCTGGCAGCGTGCCAGCGCCGCCATCGTCAGTTCGGCATCCTTGGGGCTGTCTTCAACCAGAAGGATGGGCCGCAGATCCCTCATGGGTGTTCTCCGTTTTGATGGGGCAGGGTGAAGTAAAGCGTGGCGCCCTTGCCCAGCGCGCCCTCGGCCCAGGTGCGGCCGCCATGGCGGCCGACGATGCGGCGGACATTGGCCAGGCCGATGCCGGTGCCTTCGAATTCCTCGACGTGATGCAGGCGCTGGAACACGCCGAACAGTTTGTCCACGTAGCGCATGTCGAAGCCGCAGCCGTTGTCGCGGACGAAGAAGACGTTCTCCTCGTCGGTGCGTTCACAGCCGATCTCGATGAGGGCGTGCTCGCGTTCGCGGGTGAACTTGACGGCGTTGGACAGCAGGTTCTGCCAGACCAGGCGCATCATCGTCGGGTCGGCCTCGATGACCGGCAGCGTGCCGACCTTCCACTCGACCTCGCGCCCGGCATAGTCGAAGGCCAGGGTGCGGCGCACATCGCTGACCAGGGCGCCCATGTCCAGGCGCATGCGGCCCAGTGTCGAGCGGCCCATCTGCGAGAAGCTCAGCAGGTCATCGACCAGCGTGCCGGCCGACTTGGCCGATTCGACGATGGTGTCCAGGAAGCGGCGCTCGGTGGCGTTCAGGCGCTCGGCGGCGGAGCTGCCGAGCAGCTCGGAATAGCCGACGATGTGCCGGAAGGGCGCGCGCAGGTCATGGCTGACCGAGTACGAGAACGCCTCCAGCTCCTTGTTGCTGCGCAGGAGCTGCTCGTTGAGTTCGGCCATCTCCTCGGCTTTGCGCAGCACGATGTCGACGATGGCGGTGCGCATCTCGTGCGCGGCATCGCGGTCGGCATCGTTCCACGGCAGGCTGCGCTGCTGCACGGTTTCCTTCCAGGCTTCGAAGGAATTGCGTGGCGACAGCACCGTTCCCGGCGCCGCGGTCTTGCGCGGGTCGCCGCCCCAGCGCACGGTGCGCACGACTTCAGGGCGGAACCACATCAGGAAACTGTCGTGCAGCTGGGAGATCGACACCGCCAGCAGGCCGCTCGCGGTGTCGGTCAGGGCTTCGCCCGCTGGCCAGGTGCTGGCCAGGTGATCGGTGGCATAGACCTCGTCACCAGCGTGTTCGCTGGCCAGCCAATGGGCGATATCCAGCACCTCGTTGCGGGCGGGGCAGTGCCCGACCAGCAGGCAGTCGCCCTTGTGCACGATCGCAGCGCCGGCGGCATTGGTCAGCGACATCAGGCTGGCCGGATCCTGGCGCAGCGCGGCCATGAACTCCTCGTCACCGGCCATGCGACCCAGCAGCCGGACCAGCACCGAGCGGCGGTTGATGCGTTCTTCCACCGCACGGGCCCGTTCCTTCAGGGCAATCTGCAGCGAGACGATCTGGCCCATGAACTCACAGGCGGTGCGCACCGGGTAGGGCAGGCGCCGGGCATCCGCGCTGTGGCAGGACACCAAACCCCACAGCTGGCCTTCGTGGATCAGTGACACCGACATCGACGAACCCGTGCCCATGTTGCGCATGTACTGCAGGTGCACCGG
>DOKO01000291.1:0-681 GCA_003510825.1 Stenotrophomonas sp. | reverse complement strand
CATGTACTGCAGGTGCACCGGCGAGACGCTGCGCAGCACGGACAGGCTCAGGTCGGTCGGCGCCGCATCTGCATGATGCGCAGCGCGCACCAGCGGCACGGCGCTGTAGTTGGCATCGGCGATCAGGCGCACGCGGTTGCGGCGGTAGAGTTCGCGCGCCTGCGCCGGGATGTCCGACTCGGGGAAGCGCAGGTCGAGATAGGAGGGCAGTACCCCGTTGCCATCCTCGGCGATGACGATGCCGTTCCAGCCGCTGTCGAACTGATAGACCAGGGTGCGGTCGAAGCCGGTCATCGCGCGCATGTGCTCAGCGGCGATCTGGCACAGCGCCTCGACCGTACTGGCGGTCTCGATGGCCGCCATCAGCTGGCGGATGGCGGGATACAGTGCTTCCAGCGAGGTCGGCTGGCCCGCAACCGGTGACTCCAGCTCCAGCAGCAGCGCCTGCGCCGAGCGATGGGCCAGCACCTGGTGCCGCCCGTGCTCCGGCAGTTCGATGGCGCCGAGGTGCACCGAACTGTCCATGGCCACCTGGCCGACCGGCTCGATGCAGTCCGCCAGCGCGCCGCCCAGCACGTCGGCCAGCGACTGTCCCAGCGGGTCGCCGAAGCGTTCAAGCAGGGTTGGCTCGCTCACCGCGCGCTCAAGGACCTGCAGCGAGTGCGGGTCGACCACCAGCAG
>DOKO01000292.1:6509-6645 GCA_003510825.1 Stenotrophomonas sp. | reverse complement strand
CTCTTCCGATCTTGACGCCGCTGCGCCACCGCACGAGATTGCCGCGGCTGAGGCGGCCCGCGCCCTGCTGCAGGTGGAGGACGGCCAGCAGGATGCCGCGCTGCAGGGAGCACGCCGCGGGCTGGCGCTGCTGGAA
>DOKO01000292.1:846-6331 GCA_003510825.1 Stenotrophomonas sp. | reverse complement strand
CGCGGGCTGGCGCTGCTGGAAGACGACGATGAACCCGGCGTGCGCATCGACCTGCTCAATGCCGTGGGGCGCGCCCACGCCAGCCGCGAGGATTTCGATGAAGCCGCCGCTGCCTATGCAGAAGCGCTGGCGCTCGCCCGGCACGGCACCGGCGTGGCATCCGACGCTGGCCTGATGACCACGCTGTCCAACCTGGGCACGCTGTACCGGGCGCAGGGCAAGCTGCCGCTGTCCGAGCAGACGCTGCGCGAAGCTGCCGCCATCGGTGGCGTTGCGTCGCCCCTGCATGGGCCGGCCCGCCTGCGTGTGCTGCGTTCGCTGGTCTACACGCTGCTGGCGCAGGGGCGTGCCGACGAGGCGATGCGCCTGGCCGAAGAGACCTTCGCCATCACCCGCCAGCTGTTCGGTACCGGCAGCAGCTACACGGCTGCGGCCGAAGCGGCACTGGCCGGCCAGTACCTCGATCTGGGCCGCTACAGCGAATCGCAGCAGCACTTCGATGCGGCCATCGCCACCAGCGTCCGCGTGGACGGTGCCGACAGCCTGGCCTACGCCGGCATGATCTACGGCCGGGCGATCATGGAGGAGGCGCGCGGTGACCTCGCCACGGCCGAGCGGGGCTACCGGCAGACGCTGGCGCTGCACCAGCGTCTGCTGGGCAACCAGCATCCGCGCAGCCTGGACGTGCAGATGGTGTTGGCACGGCTGCTGATGCGCGCCGACCGCACCGACGATGCCGAGCCGCTGCTGCGCGAAGTGGGCGAGGTGTGGCGGCGCACCCTGGCGGCCGATTCACAGCAGCTGGTGACACTGGAACTGGTGGAGCTGGAGTGGCTGACCCGCGCCGGTCGCATCGCCGAGGCGCGCGAAGCGCTGGCCGCGTTCGATCGACGCAATCCCTCGCCGGTGCCGAGCCTGGCGCTGCGCCAGCAGATGCAGGCCGCACTGCTGGCCCAGCGCGGTGGCGACAGTGATGCCGCTGCGCGTTGGGCGACCGTGGTGGCCACCTTCGAGGGCTTCTACGGCGCCGATTCCACGGCCACGGCCAAGTGGCGCATTCCCTACGCGGAGAGCCTGCTGCAGGCCGGCGATGTGGCATCGGCAACGGCCCAGTTGCAGCGCGCGCGTCCGCAGCTGGTCGGTCTTTCGCCGCAATCGGAGTTCCTGCTGCGCGCGGCGGCCCTGGATGCGCAGCTGGGCAATGCGAAGGTGGCCGGGGCGCGATAGGTTGCGTGCGGTTTCTCCGGTTGTTCCATGACAGGCATACGCACTGCTGGAATAACAGGGGAAACGCAACATGCACGATGATCAACCGGTCCACCGCCCGGAAAAGCGGAACAGCGGGGTGCTGCACCGCTTTGCCAAGGCCTACGGCAAGGCACGGGAATGGCATTGCTCACGCCTGCGTGCATCGCTGGTCGGGGTGCGCTTTGCGGTATGGGGGGACAGCGGGCGCTTCACCTCGCACGGCGGATGGCGCATTTCGCGTATCAGCCGCAGCGATTGGGATGCCTGAATCCATGGGCGATACGCAGCGCATATCGTGCGGGGGGGAAATCGGTATTGGCCGTAGCGTGGGCGTATCGCCCATGCTGCGGCGGATGAAACCTTCCCCCATTTCCTTTGCAGGCCAGGTCGGCCTGGTGACCGGCGCGGCCGGCGGTCTCGGTCTGGCCTACAGCCGCTTGATGGCCCAGCGCGGCGCGCACGTGGTGATGCATGACGTGGGTGCCGGCCTGGATGGTCGCGGCAGCGACGCCAGCCGCATCGGCGACGCGGTGGCTGCACTGCAGGCGCAGGGCCTGTCGGTGGAGGCGGCCTCGGGCGCGATCGACGAGCGTGCGTGCTGCCACGCACTGGTCCGCGACGTGCTGCAGCGGCACGGCCGCATCGATTTCATCGTGCACAACGCCGGCTGGGTGGCGTACGAACTGCTCGAGGCGGTGGATGACGATGCACTGGAGCAGATGCTGCGCGTGGCTGCCAAGACGCCGCTGTGGCTGGCCCAGGCCGCCTGGCCGGCAATGCGCGAGGCCGGTGGTGGCCGCATCGTGGTGACCACCTCCGACCGCGCGCTGTACCCGCAGTACGCGCAGAAGGGCCTGGCCGGTTACGCGATGGCGAAGATGGCCGCGCTGGGGCTGGCCAACGTGCTGGCGCTGGAGGGCGCCGAGCACGGCATCGTGGTCAATGCGGTTTCGCCGGTGGCCAAGACCCGCATGTGGGGCATCGATGGCGAGCCCGACGAGCTGCACCCGGACGCGGTGGCCAACGGCGTGGCGTTCCTCGCATCGACACGCTGTCGCGAAGGCGGCTGGGTGCTGCGTGCGAGCAACGGGCAGTTCCACGCGTTGCGCCTGCAGGAAGCCGAACACGTGGGCTACCCGCGCGACCTGCGTGCGGTCGTCGCGGACAGCATCGAATCGGTGGCCCTGCAGTGGCCGGTGATCGCCCGGCCCAGTGTCGACGCACGCGGCTGAGCGCGTACGCTAGGCAGCCCCCCGTTGCCCGTGCCGACATGATCGATCTGCGCCTGCTCCGCCAGTTCGTGGCGGTGGCCGAAGAACTGCATTTCCATCGCGCCGCCGCGCGCCTGCACATGTCGCAGCCACCGCTGACGGCGGCGATGCGCCGGCTGGAAGATGAGGTCGGTACCCGCCTGATCGTGCGCGGCAACCGCACGCTGGGGCTGACCGCCGCCGGGCAGACCCTGCTGGTGGAAGCGCGTGCCACGCTGCAGCAGGCCGGGCAGGCCCTGCAGCGCACCCGCGAAGCGGCGGCCGGGCAGATCGGCAGCCTGCGCGTGGGGTATGTGGGCAGCGCCCTGTACGGTCGCCTGCCGGATCTGATCCGCCGGTTCCGCCAGGCATTTCCGCAGGTGCAGCTGCACCTGCATGAGGCCACCTCGCGGCAGCAGCAGCAATGGCTGCGCGAGGAGCGCATCGACCTGGGCGTGCTGATCCCGCCCATTCCATCCACCGAACTGGCGCTGCAGGGCTTCGACCACGATCGCCTGGCCATCGCCTTGCCGCGCAGCCACGCTTTGGCCGCATGTGAGCCGCTCAGCGTGGCGATGCTGGTGGACGAACCCTTCGTGTCCTGGCCGGCAGGCGAGGGCATCGGCTTCCATGCGCAGGTGCTGGGCCTGTGTACCTCGGCTGGTTTCACCCCGCGCGTGGTGCAGGAAGCGCAGGGCATGCATGCGGTGCTGTCGCTGGTGGCGGTGGACGCGGGCGTGGCGATCGTGCCGGCCAGCATGGCCAGCTTCCGTCCGCAGGAAGTGGTGTACCGCGTGATCGATGGCACCGAAGCTGGTTTCGAACTGCAGTTCTGCACACGGCCAGGCGCGGCGGGGCCGGTGCTGCAGCACTTCCTGGCGATGGCTGCCGGGCCGGATCTGTCGTGATCGACATCGTGGCATGCGTTCGCCGGCCACGCAGCACCTGATACGCGGGCTGCAGCACGCTGCTGCGCCGCTGCGCGGGCACCGCAGGGCAAGGGTTTCAGGGCAGCGGGATGACGATCCGTAGATTCCTGATCGGTGCCTGCGGGTAAGCCCTACAGCCAGCGTCGGTGCAGGCGGTCAGCATCCCTTCGCCGGCTGTCATGGCTGGCTGGGATTGGCGTCCCACAAACAACTCTGGCGCGTGTCCGGAAAGATGTCCAAGGAGGGCGTTTTCCGGATGACGCGGCCCGCTGGTCCGTGGTGGGTGATGCGTGGGGATCACCGCGATCCGCCGGTCCGCTCCAGAGTTGCCGGTACGCCAACCCGCATCGCCCGCCGCCCATCCACGGTATTGCGTGGGTGTGAGCGCTGCAGCCCTGTCCAGGCAGGGCGCACCTCATCTGGGGAGTGGCGGCGGGTGGTGCATTTATCGCGTGTGTGGCGGCGGGTCCTGCCCTAAGGCAGCAGGTCGCGCGTCATGCGGAAAACATCGGTGACCGCGTACAGGCCGGAGTGCCGCGCAAGATGCGTGCTGTCCGGGCCCTGCGCGATGCCGCTGGCGAGCAGGCGGAACTGATGGGCCGGGTCGGGCTGGTGTTGCAGGCCGTACAGCGCGTGGCGGTCCAGGTAGTGGCGGCCATCGTTGAGTTGCTGGCCACGGGCGATGACACCCCGCAGGTGTTCCCATGCCAGTGGCGTGGCCTGCACGACGTCGTAGAACTCGACGATGGGCGCGCCCTGGCTGACCTCCAGTACATGGAAGGCATGGTGGCGGTCGGCGACCTGCATGCCCACGACGTCGCCGGCGCGCCACGCGGTGTGCGCTTTCAGCAGCGGGGGGCGGCGTGCCGGCATCACTGCCGGGCTGCGCAGCAGCGCCTCGATATCCGCACTGCGGCGATGGAAGGTGTCGTTCAACGCGACGGCGGCATTCAACGCCGCAATGGCCACAACCGCTGCGTCGGTGAGCTGCGCATCGGCAAAGCCCTGCCGGTGCAGGCATGCCGCCAGCGCCAACGCGGTCTTGTGGACATACAGCGGCGCAACCTCGGCAGGGTCGGCCTGCAGGATGCAGTTCCAGCGCAGCAGCACGTTTTCGATCACCTCCGTACCGATCTGCGCAGGCTCGCGCGCGGCCGCCTCTGGGCCGAGGCGTGCCCAGTGCGCGCAACGCTTCACGTCGCCATCGATGGCCTCGACCAGGCCGGCGGCGGCAAGCAGTTTCAGTACGTCCAGGTGTTTGATCGCCATGTGCGCGGCCGCTTCCGATGTGGCCGCCCAGTCTATCGAGCGCCGAACAGGTGTTCGACCATGTAATCGATGAACACCCGCAGGCGCGCGCTGGGCTGGCGGTTGCCGGGCCACAGCAGCGAGAACTGTCCTTGCTGGTGCGGCAGCGTGGGCAGCACGTCCTGCAGGCGACCATCGGCCAGCGCATCGGCCGCAAGGAAATCGGGCATCCAGCCCACGCCCATGCCGCCGATGGTGGCTGACAGCATCGCCTCCATGTTGTTGCAGGTCATGCTGGTGGCCATGTCGGCGGCGGCGTCGCCGTGGTGGCCGGGCAGGGTCCACGGCTGCAGCTTGCCGCTGCTGGGAAAGCGGAAGCGCACCGCCGCCAGCCGCTGCAGGTCCGCCTGCTGCTGCGGCATGCCGCATGCCTGCAGGTACTGCGGCGACGCACACACCATGAAGCGGAACGTGCCCAGCTGGCGTGACATCAGGCTGGAGTCGGCCAGCTCGCCGCTGCGGATCACCGCATCCAGTCCTTCGTTGACCACATCCACCAGCCGGTCGTTGAAATCCAGTTCCAGCTGCACCTGCGGGTAACGCTGCTGGAAGCCGGGCAGCACCGGCAGCAGGAAGCGGTAGCCGATGGTCGGCAGGCCGATGCGCAGCACCCCGCGCGGCGCATGCTGCCGATGGGCGAGATCGGCCTGGGCGTCGGACAGCTCATCCAAGGCGCGCCGGCAGCGCTGCAGCAGCAGCTCGCCTTCGTCGGTCAGGTGCAGACGGCGGGTGGTGCGATGGAACAGGCGC